>CAXTSD010000061.1:0-10148 GCA_964246775.1 uncultured Acetobacteraceae bacterium
CGGCGCCGGCCGGGCGGCGCGCTCCCGGCTTCGCCGCCCGGGCACGCGCGCCGTGCGGCGCGCTGACGCCGCGGCGCGCCGGGCAGACCCCGGTCAGCGCCATCGCCGATCTCAGCGCCGGGGCGGCGACCGTCGCCTTGCTGCCGCTGCCAGGCGAGCAGGACGACGCGGCGCCTGCCTGGTGGACGGCGCTGCTGCACCGCGACGAGCCGCGCATCCACGTCGTCGCCCGGCTGCCGTTCTGGACCAGGCGGCCGGCCGGCGCGCCGCGCGTCGAGGCGCGGGTGCTGGCGGCGAGCCGGCCCGATCCGAGCGGACAGGACGCGTCGCTGGGCGGCCTCGAGCTGCCGGCCGAGATGAGCCGGGCGCGGCTCGCGGCGGAACTGGCGACGGCCGGCTTCGCGCCGGGGCGGCTGATCCTGCGTCGCGAGCCCGGCGCGCCGTCCGCCCAGGCGCTGGTCGCGCTCGACGGCTTCGTCGAAGACGACGACGGGCGGCTTGCCCGGCTGCCCTCGGCGCTGCACCCGCCGGTGGTGCTTGGCGCCTATGCGACGCCGCTGGACGAGCCGGCGTGAGCCCGCGCCCTCGCCCCGACGTGCTTGCCATCGCACCGTACAAGGGCGGCGAGAGCCGTATCGACGGCGTCGAGCGGGTCGTGAAACTGTCCGCCAACGAGGGCGCGTTCGGCGCCCCGCCATCGGCGCTCGCCGCCTATCGGGCGGCCGGCGCCGAGCTGCATCGCTACCCCGACGGGTCGGCGTCGCTGCTGCGCGCGGCGCTCGGCGAGCGGTTCGGGCTCGATCCGCGGCGCATCGTCTGCGGCGCCGGCTCGGACGACCTGATCTACCAGCTCTGCCTGATCTATGGCGGGCCCGGCACCGAGCTCGTGATGTCCGAGCATGGTTTTGGCTTGTACGAGATCGCCGGGCGCGGCGCCCGCTGCCGGGTCGTCAAAGCGGCGGAGCGCGCGCTCACCACCGATCTCGACGCGCAGCTCGCCGCCGTGACCCCGGCGACGCGGCTCGTCTTCATCGCCAACCCGAACAACCCGACCGGCACGATGGTCGGTTGTGACGAGACGCTGCGGCTCCGCGCCGGCCTGTCGGCGGACGTGCTGCTGGTGATCGACGGCGCCTACGCCGAATACGTCACCCGCGCGGACTACGAGGATGGGGTGGCGCTGGTCGATGCCGGCGAGGATACGGTGATGACCCGCACCTTCAGCAAGATCTGGGGCCTTGGCGGCGCCCGGCTCGGCTGGTGCTACGCGCCGGCGGCGGTGGTGGACGCGATGAACCGCATACGCGGCCCGTTCAACGTCAGCGTGCCGGCGCAGGCCGCCGGCGTCGCGGCACTTGGCGAGCCCGGCTGGATCGAGCGCAGCCGGGCGCATAACAGCGCGACCCGCGCCGCTCTCGCCACGAGGCTGGCCTCCGCCGGCCTGCCGGTCGCGCCGAGCGAGGCCAACTTCCTGCTCGCCGATTGCGGCTCGCCCGAGCGCGCCGACGCCGCGGACGCGTTCCTGCGCCGCAACGGGCTGATCGTGCGCCGGGTCGGCGGCTACGGCCTGCCTGCCCACCTGCGCATCACGATCGGCGGCACGGCGGAGGTCGAACGCGTCGCGGCCGCGCTTGAGGCGTTTGCGTCGCACCATGCCTGACACGCCAAGCCGGGCGGCCGGCGATACCGCGCCGGTGTTCCGCCGGCTGGCGCTGATCGGCCTCGGGCTGATCGGCAGCTCTGTCGCCCGCAACGCCCGCGCCCGCGGCAGCCTCGCCGCCGAGATCGTCGCCTGCGATTGCAGCGAGGCGACGCTCGCCCGCGTCCGCGCGCTCGACATCGCCGACCGCACGGAGATCGATCCCAGGCAAGCGGTGCAGGGCGCCGATTGCGTGATGCTGTGCGCCCCGGTCGGCGCCTATGCCGAGCTCGCCGCCCGCATCGCGCCGCATCTCGCCGCCGGCGCCATACTCACCGATGTCGGCTCGACCAAGGTCTCGGTGATACGCGACGTCGGCCCGCACGTCCCTGACCGGGTGCACTTCGTTCCCGCCCACCCGCTCGCCGGCACCGAGCATTCCGGGCCGGATGCCGGGCTCGTCGAGCTGTTCGGCGGCCGCTGGACGCTGCTGACGCCGCCGCCCGGCACCGACACGGCGGCGGTCGAGACCGTCGCCGAGCTGTGGCGGCGCTGCGGCGCGATGACGAGCGTGATGGAGCCGGCGCATCATGACCGCGTGCTCGCGATCGTCAGCCACCTGCCGCATCTGCTCGCCTTCACGATCTGCGGCACCGCCGACGACCTCGCCGACGAGACGCGCGAGGAGGTGCTGCAGTTCGCCGCCTCCGGGTTCCGCGACTTCACCCGCATCGCCGCCTCGGACCCGACGATGTGGCGCGACATCTTCCTCAACAACCGCGAGGCGCTGCTCGAGATGCTGGCGCGCTTCACCGAGGACGCGCAAGCGCTCGCGCGCGCGATCCGCTGGGGCGACGGCGACTACATCGAGGACCGGGTAACGCGTGGGCGGAAGATCAGGCGGTCGCTGATCGAGCGGCATCAGGCTTAGCTAGTGTGGGCGGGCCGATTCACCTGACGCTCGGGTAGTGAGCGTCAGGATCGGACCGCTAGGCGGGCGGCCGCCTTGCCTCCACCCCTCGACACCGCCAGTCTCGGCGAGGTTAGAACGGAGCAGGTCATGTCCGAAGCCCGGCCAGCCATCCAGGCCGTCGCCGTCTTCTGCGGCTCGCGCGAGGGCGATGACCCGGCGCTGCTGGCCGGAGCCCGCGCGCTTGGGCGCGGCCTTGCCGAGCGCGGTCTCAGCCTGGTCTATGGCGGCGGCAATATCGGCCTGATGGGCGCGCTCGCCGACGCAGTGCTCGCGGCGGGCGGCGCGGTGCTCGGCGTGATCCCCGAATTTTTGACCCGGCGCGAGGTGGCGCATCGCGGGGTCGGCGAGATGATCGTCACCGACAGCATGCACAGCCGCAAGCGCCTGATGTTCGACCGCGCCGACGCCTTTATCACCATGCCGGGCGGCCTCGGCACGCTGGACGAGACCTTCGAGATCATCACCTGGCGGCAATTGGAGCTGCACGACAAGCCGATCCTGATCTGCAACCTGAACGGCTGGGCGAGCGCCCTGCTCGGCGCCATCGAGGCGACCATACGCGACGGCTTCGCCGACGACGCCTCACGCCGGCTGTTCGAGGTGGCTGCGGACGTGCCGGAGCTGCTGGCCCGGCTCGGCGAGCTCGGCCGAGGCGGCGGTCATGCGGCGCTGCTGTAGCCGCGACGGCAGGGTTGCCGGCCGGCCGGGCTGCTTGTATAGGCCTGGCCTTGGCCGGAGTGTAGCTCAGCCTGGTAGAGCACTGTGTTCGGGACGCAGGGGCCGGAGGTTCGAATCCTCTCACTCCGACCAAAAATGTGTAGCGATTTAGGGCTTTGCCGGCTCTGAACATGCAGGTCGACAGGGGCCGGTTGTTCAGATGGACACGCAAGCCGGTCGGGGGGCTACGTAGGAGCCGCCAGGATGCGCAACACCCCGCAAGATCAGAACGTCGAGGCGCTCGCCCGAGCCGCCGCGACCGCCGCCGGCTTTGATCCCGACGAGCGGGCGCCTCGCGAGGGTGCCAAACCCTGGCCGCGCTGGTGCGAGTTCCGGCAGGCGGTGCAGCACCAGCTCGCCGCCGAGAAGGCGCAGGCGGCCGAGGCGGCGATGGCTGCCGTCTGCATTCCGCCGCAGCCGGCAGCGTACCGCGACAGCCCGCTGGTCGTGTTCGGCGCGCACGAGGAGGGCACGCTCAAACAGATGCGCAACTGCATGAGCGTCGGCCAGGCGGTCGCCGGCGTCATCTGCGCCGACGGCCATCTCGGTTACGCGCAGCCGGTCGGCGGCGTCATCGCCTACGAGGGCCAGATCAGCATCTCCGGGGTCGGGTTCGACATCGGTTGCGGCAACATGGCCGTGCGCCTGGACACGCCCTATGCCGCCATTCGCGAGCGCGCGCCGACGATACTGGCCGACATCCGCCGCGTGGTCTCGTTCGGCATCGGCCGCGTGAATGATGAGCGCGTCGAGCATGCGCTCCTCGACGATGCCGACGCCTGGCGCGCCTCCGGCATGGAAGGCTACCGGCCCAAGGCCATGGCCCAGCTCGGCACGGTGGGATCGGGCAACCACTATGTCGACCTGATGGAGGACGAGGCGGGCCTGGTCTGGATCGGCGTGCATTTCGGCTCGCGCGGTCTTGGCCACACCAGCGCGACCAAGCACCTCAAGCTGGCGGGTGGACAGGATGGCATGCACGTCCCGCCGGCCGTCGTCGACGAGCAGGGGGAGGTCGGGCGACAGTATCTCGCCGCCATGGAGCTGGCCGGGCGTTATGCCTATGCCGGCCGCGAGTGGGTCGTCGAGCGCGTCCGCCGGATCATCGGCGGGCACGTGACGGACATGGTGCACAATCACCACAATTACGCCTGGCGCGAGACGCATGCGGGCCGCGACGTGTGGGTGGTGCGCAAGGGCGCGACCCCTGCCTTTCCCGGCCAGCGGGGCTTTGTCGGCGGGTCGATGGGTGATGACGCGGTCATTGTGTCGGGCGTGGATAGCGCGGCCGCACGCGCATCGCTCTACTCGACGGTTCACGGCGCCGGCCGGCTGTTCGGTCGCATGCAGGCCAAACGAACCTTCACCCGCGGGCAGATGGACGCCTGGCTGCAGGACCGCGGGGTGCTGCTGGCGGGCGGCGACCTGGACGAGAGCCCGATGGCCTATCGGCGTCTGCCCGAGGTGCTGGAGCATCACGCGGGCACGATCGAGGTGCAGCACCAGCTACGCCCCTTTGCGGTGGCGATGGCCGGCGATGACGAGTTCGACCCGTTCAAGGATTGAGGGCAGCCGAACAAACCGGCGCTTGCGGGACGTCGGTCAGGCGGCCTGCTCGGAGCCGCCGGGCAGGACGAGCAGGCTTGAGGCGATCAGGCGACCGTCGATCAGGCGGAACTCGTCGGCCGGGTAGAACGGCCACTGGATGCGGATCACGTCGCCGTTGCGCTTGTAGCGCGCCGTATTGCGCGGCTCGATGCGGATGACCTGCTGGCGTGACGGGCATAGCACGATCTTGCTCTGCCAGGTCGGATGCACCGCGTCGTAGACTTGCAGGTGCGGCACCTCATGCGTCGGGTCGAGCGAGCCGTTCTCGATCAGCCAGCGCATTGCCGTGGCGAGCGCCTTGTTGTGCGCCATCACCTCATCCTGGATGCGCCGCTCGGCGTGCTGATGGAAGCTGTGCACGACGGTGAAATCCACCACCTCGACCTTGTGGCCGGCGCCGCTGACGCGGAACTCGAACTCGTTGTCCTCCCAGCCATAGCCGGAGAAATCCTCGTTGTAGAGGAAGGTGAACAGCAGGTCGCGGTTGAGGATGAACCAGGAATTGCCGTCGGCGAACAGCGAGGTCTCGCTGGCGGCGAGCCGGTTCACCGAGTCGACCGCCGATTCGCCCTCGTGCTCCTGGTAGTAGACGTTCGGCACGGCGAAGGCGCGGCTTGGCACCGGGAAGGCCGACGGCACGATGACGGTGTCGGAGTCGCAGAACAGCGTCCATTCCGGCGCCATCCTCCTGCCGTGCCGGATCGCCTCGTTGCGCAGCATAGACATCGAGAACCGGTTGCCGGTCGGCGTATTGAGGAACGGGTGGCTCTCGAACACGCCGCCGTCGAAGAACTGGATGGCGTCGATCGGCAGCCGGCCGACCCTGTCGGTGAACAGCGTGCGCTTATACGGCAGGCTGCGCCCTATATGCCGGTCGAGCTCGCGTTGCAGGCGTATCGAGCGCAGCAACCGGCCGATATTCTCCGGATTGGTGGTGGCGCAGTATGGCAGGAACAGCGTCTCGACCATCGACACCTCTGGCGGCTCAAACCGAATCGCGGCCCGGTTGCATGGATATGTATCAGCCGGGGCGTCGGCGCGACAACAAAAATGCCCGTGCGTTCACAACCGGAACGGGCGGCAGAGGGCGGGCGAAGCGGGGGCGATCAGCGCTTCAGCGCAGGTGCGCCGCCCACAGCATCAGCCAGCGCACCGGAAACACCCAGACGAAGCCGGCGACCAGGAAATACAGCGCCCGCACCGCCCAATGCATCGGCAGGTCGGCAAGGCTCACCGCGGCGACGACCCAGGCGCCGAAGAACAGCAGGCCGGCGATGACGGCGACGGGAGTGCGCGACATCGCTCCGGCGTAGAACATCGCTGCCGGGCGGGAAAGTCCCGATCGCGCGGCGCGGCGATTTGCCTCCCGGCGATCTCCCCGATCGGCGCGGGCCTTTTGTTTTGCGGGCGGTACTGCTCTAGACAGCGCGCTCTGCATGACCGGGGCCGCGCGCGCGATGGATCTGAAGCACCACATCCGGCCCGTCCCGGATTTCCCGAAACCGGGCATCCTGTTCTACGATATCTCGACCCTGCTGCAGCATCCCGACGCCTGGCAGATCGCCATGGGCCGGCTCGCCAGGGCGGTCACCAAGCACCATCCGGACAGCATCGCCGGCGTCGAGAGCCGCGGCTTCCTGCTCGCAGCGCCGCTGGCGCTCAAGCTCGGCCTCGGCTTCACCATGCTGCGCAAGCCCGGCAAGCTGCCCGGGCGGACCGTGGCACTCGACTACGAGCTCGAATACGGCTCGGACCGCATCGAGATACAGGACGAGGCGGTCAAGCCCGGCAGCCGCGTCGTCATCGTCGACGACCTGCTGGCGACCGGCGGCACGATGTCGGCCGGGGTGCAACTGCTGCGTCGGGTCGGCGCGGTGGTGCCGGCGGCCGCCGTCATCATCGAGCTGAGCTTCCTTTCCGGCCGGGAACGCCTCGACGTGCCGCTGGAGGCGCTGGTCAGCTACGACGCATAAGGCAAGGCAAGGGGCTTTGCCCCTTGAACCCCATTAAAGGCGGAGCCTTTAAAATCCGTCTACTTTGTCTGCGTTGCTGAGCACAGCACGAAAAACCACCCGCAGAGACTCCAACGAATGCCGGTCTGGGCCGGCTCGGCCCAGCATCGGGTCCCATCGCACATGTGCGATGGGTGCCCGGGTCGAGGGCAGCGCCCTCGCCTTGCCTGATCACTGCCAGTCGCTAATGCCGCGGCGCCGCATTGCCGCGCGGCCCCGGCGCCGCCATCTGCCATCGATGTTCGCATTCTTCGAGAACCTGCTGCCGCCGATCGGCGATCCGGTGCGCTCGCCGCCGCCCGACCGGCTGCTCGGCTTCTACTGGTATTACGCCCGGCAAGTGCCCGGGCTGATCGCGTCGCTGGTCGCGATCGGGCTCGCCGTCGCCCTGCTCGACATCTCGATCCCCTACTTCATCGGCCGCGTCGTCTCGCTTGCCGACGGTAACGCGCCCGGCGTGCTGCTGCGCGAGCATTGGCGGTTCCTCGCGCTGATGGCGCTGGTGCTGGCGGCGCTGCGTCCGGCGACGCAGTTCAGCCAGGGGCTGGTGACCAACCAGGCGATCGCGCCTGGCCTGTCCAACCTCGTGCGCTGGCAGTCGCACTGGCACGTCGTGCGGCAGAGCTGGTCGTTCTTCCAGAACGACTTCGCCGGACGCATCGCGAACCGGGTGGTGCAGACCGGCCCGTCCCTGCGCGAGACGATCGTGAGCTCGACCAACTCGGTCTGGCACATCGTGATCTACGGCATCTCCGCCCTGCTGCTGCTCGCCCACACCGACTGGCGGCTCGCTGTGCCGCTCGTCGTCTGGTTCTGCGCGTTCTTCTCGATGCTGCGGTTCTTCGTGCCGCGCATGCGCGACCGCTCGCGCCGCGCCTCCGAGGCGCGCTCGGCGCTGACCGGGCGCATCGTCGACAGCTACACCAACATCCTGACGGTGAAGCTGTTCGCCCGCGCCGCCGACGAGGACGCGTTCGTGCGCGAGGCGCTGCTCGACCAGACGGCGCTGTTCCGCCACCAGACCAGGCTCAACACCTTGTTCGTGTTGAGCCTGAACCTGCTGAACGGCTGCCTGATCGTGGCCATGGGGGCGGACGCGCTGCTGCAATGGTCGGCCGGTCGCATTCCGGTCGGCATGATCGCGACCGCGCTGCCGCTCGCCTGGCAGGTCGCGAGCCTGTCCGGCTGGGTGTCGCAGAACGTCACCTCGATCTTCGAGAGCGTCGGCATGGTGCAGGACGGCATGAACTCGATCGCCGTGCCGCGCCAGGAGCCGGACCCGCCGGACGCCGGCACGCTCGAGGTCGGGCCCGGCGCGATACGCTTCGAGCGGGTCGGCTTCGGCTATGGCGGCGCTCGCGGCGTGCTGCACAAGCTTGATCTCTGCGTGCAAGGCGGCGAGCGCGTCGGGCTGATCGGCACCTCGGGCGCCGGCAAGTCCACTTTGGTCAACCTGCTGCTGCGGCTGCACCAGGTCGAGCAAGGTCGCATCCTGATCGACGGCCAGGATATTGCCCAGGTGACCCAGGAGAGCCTGCGCCACCACATCGCGATGGTGACGCAGGACACCTCGCTGCTGCACCGCTCGATACGCGACAACATCCGCTTCGGCCGGCCCGCCGCGACCGAGGCGCAGATCAGGCGCGCCGCCGAGCAGGCGCACGCGCTCGAGTTCATCGAGCAGCTTGTCGACAATCGCGGCCGGCGCGGCTTCGCGGCCGAGGTCGGCGAGCGCGGCGTCAAGCTGTCCGGCGGCCAGCGCCAGCGCATCGCCATCGCCCGGGTGATCCTCAAGGACGCGCCGATACTGATCCTAGACGAGGCGACCTCGGCGCTAGACAGCGAGGTCGAGGCGGCGATCCAGGAGCAGCTCGCGAGCCTGATGGAAGGGCGCACGGTAATCGCCATCGCCCACCGCCTGTCGACGATCGCGCGCATGGACCGGCTGGTCGTGCTCGACCGCGGCCGCATCGTCGAGCAGGGCACGCACGCCGCACTGCTGGCCGCCGGCGGCGCCTACGCCCGCCTGTGGGCGCGCCAGTCGGGCGGCTTCGAGGAGGTCAGGATGGTTTGACGCAAAGTCTCTTATAAAATAAAAGCTTTTTGGTTCTTTTTCTCGAAAAAGAACCGCTTTCCTACGCGCCCGCCCAACTCAAAGCGGCCCGGCAAGAACAGCCCCCTTGCCGGCCTGTCGCCTCAGGACAACCAGGCCCACCCCGGCCGAGATCAGAAACAGCGCTATGCCCACCCCGAGCTGCACTCCGCGGTCGACGTGTGCGCCGCTGCCGATCAGCGTGAAGATGATCGTCTGCGGCAGGTAGCCGAGCGCCGAGCCGGCGAGGAACGGCGCAAAGCCGACGGCGGAGACGCCGGCGAGCAGGTTGAGCGCCAGATTGTTGCCGACCGGCAGCAGGCGCAGCGTCAGCGTGGCGGTGAACGGGTTGGCGCCGAGATAGACGTCCATCCTGGCGAGGCGTGGGCTGGCGGCGATGCGGCGTCGCGCCCAGTCGCGTGCCACCGCCCGCGCCCAGATGAAGTCGGCGGCGCAGCCCAGCACCTGCGTCAGCAAGGCGAGGGCGGCTCCTGCCCAGGCGCCGAGCGCGTAGCCGCAGGCGAAGGCGAGCATCTGGCGCGGCAAACCCACGGCGCAGAGCGCGCTGCCGACCAGGCCGAGCAGCAGCACCGCGGCCGGATCATGCGCACCGGACAGCCGCGCCAGCAGCCCGGCGCCGCCTTCCGCCGCGATCAGCCGTAGAACCAGGCCGGCGAGCAGCAGTCCGGCGAGCAGCAGCGCCGGCTTGCGCAGCGCGGCAAGCTTGGCGGCGAAGTTGCCGGCAATCTTCATTCGTCGGGCTGTTCGACGATTGGCCGCTGCCAGCGGCGCTGCAGCCAGACCATGCCGACGAGGTCGAAAATCCCGACCCAGAGCCGGTCGAGGGTGCCGTATTTGGAGACGCCGCTGGTGCGCGGCCGGTGATCGACCGGCACCGAGACGACGCGGCCGCCGGCGCGGATGAACAGCGCCGGCAGGTAGCGGTGCATGTGGTCGAAGGCCGGCAGCTCGAGGAACGCCTCGCGCCGGAACAGTTTGAGGCCGCAGCCGGTATCGGGCGTCGCGTCGTGCAGCAAGGCGACCCGGATGCGGTTCGCCGCCGTCGAGGCGAGGCGCTTGCCGCGGCTGTCGCGGCGCTTCGTGCGG
>CAXTSD010000062.1:0-10036 GCA_964246775.1 uncultured Acetobacteraceae bacterium
GTGCAGGTGGCGACCGCCGAGCTCGGCGCGGTGCAACTGCCGCTGTTCCGGGTGGAGGGCCCGCGCGGCGCCCGGTTCGTCGACAATCGCGGCGGCACTTACGCGAGCTTCGCCGACTGGCGCGAACGCAACCGGCTGCCGGAAGGCACGATGACCTTCCCGCCGAACGGCCACCTCTCGGCCGACGCGTCGGGCCGGGTGCAGCTCGCCAGCGCCGATACGCCACAGACGCACGACCTGTCGCGCCACGTCGAGCAGGCGCTCGACCGCGTGGTCCTGATCGGCGGGCTCGTCGCCGGCGGCGCCATCGCGATCGGCTCCGGCGGCACGCTGGCGCCGGCGGTCCTCGCGGTGGCCGGTGCGTACGGCGCCGCCCGCGGCGCCCAGGATCTGCACGAGATGGCAAGCCACGGCGAGACGCTGAACCCGCTCGCCAGCGGCGAGGCACGCAACGCCTGGCTGTCGGTCGCGGCCGCCGGGCTGACCGGCGCCGGCGCGGTCTCCGGCGGGCTGGCGCGGGCGGTCGCGGAAAGCAACGTGCTGTCGCGAAACATGGCTGGCGCGGCGGTCGCCGTGAACGGCGCCGCGGTGACGGCCGACGCGCTCGCGATCGGCAATCAGACCAGGGACGCGGCGCAGAACTGGGATCGCCTGTCGCCCGCCGATCGGTTGAGCGCCGGCTTGAACCTCGCGTTCTGGGGCCTGGGCGCCAGGGCGCAGCTGCGCGGCGACGTGCACGGCCTGTTCGATTTCGAGGCGCAGCGCGCCCGGATGATGGCCGAGCACCAGGCGCCGGTGTATCGCGACCCCGACCTGCCGGGCGATGTGGTCCAGCTGCATGGCGGCGTGGGCGGCCGGCTGGGCGAGGCGTACATCGTCGCCGGGCCCGGCGCCTCGACGCAGAGCATCGACCTGCACCAGCGCGTCGCCCGGGAACTCGCCGCACAAAGCGGGCTGGAGGGTCGGCTGCGGCGCTGGATCGGCGCCCATCGGGCGCCGCTCGGCTCGCGCGCCGCGCAGGCCGAGTCGGAGCTGCGCAAGCTTGGCGAGGTGATCGAGGACGCAGAGCGGCGACTGGCGCAGCGGCAACCGGCGCCGCACCCCGCGGATGGCGGCCTGTCCGAGGCCGACCGGGCGCAGCTTGGCGCCGATCTCAACTACTACCGCGCGCTGCAGGACGGCTACCGCGACGAGCTGGCGCAGTTCGACGCCAACCCGCAGCTCGGGATCGAGCCCGGCAGCGGCATCATCGAGAAGCCAAGCGGCGGCCGCGATGCGGCGGCCCGGCTCGGCCGACCGGAAATCCCGGCCCCCGGCTATCACTGGGCGATGCTGGACGGCGGCGAGCTGCGCATCCGGCCGAACCGCGAATCGGCGAGCGTGCCGCACCTGGTGTGGGACGACGTGCAAGGCCAGGCGCTGCCGGCGTCAGGCGACCCGGTGCGGCCAGATTACGCCGGGCCGGCGGCGGTCTTCCCGTTGCCGGCGGCGACCCAGCGCGACGCGTTGGCGCCGCTGCATCAACCACGCGGCGCGGCGCGGGCGACGTATCAGCGCCTGTACGACCGGCAGGCCGGCGGGGCGACGCTGGACCCGTCGGAGCGGGCGGAGTTGCGCCGCGCGCAGCAGCAGGTGATCGGCTACAGCCGGAGGATCGGCGAGGTGGCCGCCGCCGCCTATGTCCGGTCGCGCTACGCCCATGCCGGCGCCGAGCCGGAGCTGATCTATGGCGGCCCGGACGCGCCGTCGCGGTCCGGCGACTTCGACCAGGTCTGGCGGGTGCGCGGCGTCGACGGGCGCGACCACTACGTGGTGGTGGAAGCCAAGGGCGGCAGCGCGCCGCTCGGCACGCGGCGGGTCGGCAATCAGCCGGCGATGCAGGGCACGCGGATATATTTTAACAAGATCGTCGAACTGATGAGCAAAAGCGCCGATCCCGCGGCCTCTGGCACCGGCAAGCGCCTGAGCGCCGCCGCCAACAGCGGCACCGTGACCTATCTTGAGGCGCGCACCCCGGTGCGGCGGCATGCCGCCGGACGCAGCAGCTCGCCGTCGGTGGTGGTGCGTGAGTTCGACATCAGGATCAGGAGCCAGCCATGACCGAGCAGATTTCGACACAGCCGACGGTGATAGCGCGCCACCCGACCGACATCCCTGGACGCCCATTCGCCGAGCTGCTCGAGGAGGGTCGCGAGATGTTCGCCTTGGGCTTGGCGAACCTGAGCTGGCTGCCGGTGAACGCGCTCGGCCTGTTTGACGGCTCGTTGCGCGAGGCTGGCCTGCTGCAGATGCTGCAGCCGGACTCGCCGGAGATACTGGTGCCGCTGCGCCGGGCGGCGCGGGCGATCCGGGCGCTCTGCCTGCTGGGCGCGCCGGGCGAGGGCCCGTTGCTGCTGGACATCGAAGGCCCGCCGGTCACCGTCACCGGGCGCCTGCTCGGCATGACCACCGTGGGCCATTTCATCGACGGGGTGTACGCCGCCCTGGCGGCCGGCGAGCGCGACGTGCTCCATGCGCTGACCGAGGTGGACGTGTGGGCGCTGCGCTCGCCCGGGATTATGATCGAGGAGTACAGCTTTCACCAGGCGCGGGCGCTGCAGGGCTTCCTGCTCGGCGCCGACTGGACGCACGAGTCCGCCCTGGCGGCGATGCAGGAAAGCAAGCCGGAACGGCTCCGTTACGGCACCTCGCCCGCGATGGTCTACCTGAGCAGCCCCGAGATGGAGCTGATGACCGCGACCACGCTGGATCCGCCGAGCTTCAACGCCGTGCTGGTCCGAGCGCTGGAAAACCATCGTCACTATTACGGTTCGGTGCAGCCCAACCCCGACGAGAACCAGTCGCGCGATCCGCGCGGCTTCATCGCCCTCGGCCCGCTCGCCTTCGCCGCCGCAATGGCGCGCCGCGGCTGGCCGATCACCGTGCGCTCCGACTACCTGCCGCAATGCGTGCTGGCGACGGCCAGCAGCGAGAGCCAGCGATGACCGAGTCGACATCGACACAACCGACGGTGATAGCGCGCCACCCGACCGACATCCCTGGGCGGCCGTTTGTCGAGCTGCTCGAAGGGGAGCGCAAGCATTTTGCGTCGGGCTTGGCGAACCTGAGCTGGCACCCGGTGAACGCGATCGGCCTGCTTAACGGCTCGCTTGACGAGGCGGGCCTGCTGCAGATGCTGCATCCGGATTCGCCGGAGATACTGGTGGCGCTGCGCCGGGCGGCGCGGGCGATCCGCGCGCTCTGCCTGCTGAGCGCGCCGGGCGAGGGTCCGTTGCTGCTGGACATCGAAGGCCCGCCGGTCACCGTCACCGGGCGCCTGCACGGCATGGTCGACGTGGGCTATTTCATCGACGGGGTGTACGCCGCCTTGGCGGTCGGCGAGCGCGACGTGCTCCATTCGCTGACCGAGGTGGACGTGTGGGCGCTGCGCTCGCCCGGGGCTATGATCGAGGACTATAGGTTTCACTGGGCGCGGGCGCTGCAAGGCTTCCTGCTCGGCGCCGACTGGACGCACGAATCCGTCCTGGCGGCAATGCGGGAAAGCAAGCCGGAACGGCTGCGTTACGGCACCCCGCCCGCGATGGTCTACCTGAGCAGCCCGGCAATGGAGCTGATGACCGCGACCACGTTGGATCCGCCGAGCTTCAACGCCGTGCTGGTCCGAGCGCTGGAAAACCATCGTCACTATTACGGTTCGGTGCAGCCCAACCCCGACGAGAACCAGTCGCGCGATCCGCGCGGCTTCATCGCCCTCGGCCCGCTCGCCTTCGCCGCCGCAATGGCGCGCCGCGGCTGGCCGATCACCGTGCGCTCCGACTACCTGCCGCAATGCGTGCTGGCGGCGTAGCCGGTCGCCGGCCGGACCATCCGAAACTGTCTCATGGGGCTGTGTGAAAACGATGGCGAATTTTACCTGGAAGCTGACCGGCAATGGCGACTTCGCCGATCCGGCGAACTGGAACGAGGGCAGCCTGCCGATGATCGGCGACAGCGCGGTGATCGACACCAGCGCCTTGCCGTCCAACAGCACCGCCGACGTCGCGACCTTCCTCACCAACGAGATGCTGTCCGGGGTGGCGGTGGCGTATCGCTGGACCTATGACAGCCAGGGCGAGGCGAACATCCCCTCCGCCTACCTGATTAATGCCGCGATCGGCCCGGGCACGACCGTGTCGATCAGCAGCACCAACCCCGACCCCAACCCGGGCCTCGAGCTGCTTTCCCCGGGGTTTCACCTGACCCTGTCCGGCAACGCCCTCAATGCCGGCACCATCGCCATCGGCAGCCCCGCCAGCGGCAGCGGCACCAAGGTGACCAGCTACCTGTTTTTGGCCGTGGGCTCCAACGGATTGTTCGCCAATACAGGCCTGGTGACGGTCGGCTACGGCGCGACCTACGACATCGATCCGTCGGCTACCGGCGCGGAGTTCCACAATACCGCGACCGGCACGATCTCGGTCGGCGGCCTGTCGACGCTGGATATCGGCAATCCGGCCGTCGGGATCGACGCGCTGACAGGCAGCCAGCTGTTCGCCAATGACGGGCTGCTCTCGGTGCAAGGAGCGGCGGGCGGGACGACGAAGGCGGTGATCGACGTTCCCATCCAGGGCGCCGGCACGATGATCGCCGACGGCGGCGACAACCCCGACTATACCCAGACCGGCCTGGTGTTCGGCAACACCGTCTCTGGCGCCAATGTGGAGTTGCAGCGCCACGCCGAGGTGCAATACAACACCTTCATCGGCACCCACGACGTGAGTGGCGGCAGCCTCACCTTCGAGGACGGCACCACCACGCTGTTCACCTCGCCGGGAGGTACCTCCAGCACTGCCTCGGGGCCGCCGATCTACGGCTTTCGCGCCGGCGACGTGATCGGGCTCGAGATCGGCATCGGCGGGCTCGATCTGACCAACGCCACCGGGGTGAGCTGGGACCAGGGCAGCCACGTGCTCAGCGTCATGTCCGGCAGCACGGTGGTCTACGCCTTCATCCTGATGGGCACCTACGGCCAGGGCGACTTCACCTTCGCCCACAACGACGGCGGCACCGTGATCGGCACCACCAGCAACGCCAACGCCGCTTACGTCGCCAGCACCGATGCCGCCGGCGACACGGTGCTGGACGTCGCCACGGGCGGCCCGATCACCACCGCCGGCGGCGCCGCCACCCGGGTCAACCTCGGCATCGCCTACAGCACCGTGACCAGCCAGGGCCATGACACCATCATTGGCGGCAGCGGCGCTCTCAACGTGCTCGCCAGCGGGGCGGCGACCACGGTGTTCGGCGGCGCGGGTCGGCTCGTCTATCAGGGCGGCAACGGCAACGGCGTGATCGCGACCGGCTCCGGCGGCGGCACGATCACCACCGGCAGCGGGCAGAACCAGGTGCTTCTCGCCGGCGGCGCGAACCTCGTGAACGCGCACGGGCAGGACACGGTGGCCGCCAGCACCGGCGCCGACACCGTGTTCGCCAATGCCGGCGTGCTCGCCTATGGCGGCAACGGCGGGCAGCTCAACTTCATTGGCGGCGGCCAGGCCAGCACCGTCGTCGGCGGCGGCGGCTCCGTCACCGTCTATGGCGGCAGCGGCAATGGCGGCGTGGTCTACGGGGGAACCGGCGCGACCGAGCTCGTCGGCGGCGCCGGAACCAGCACCTTCGTCGGCGGTCAGGGCACCGCCATGATCTACGGCGGCAGCGGCAACGGCGACGTGGTCTATGCCGGAGGCGGTCCGACCGAGTTCGTCGGCGGCGCCGGGTCCGGCACTTTCGTCGGCGGCGGCGGCGGCGCCACAGTCTACGGCGGCAGCGGCAATGGCGGCGTGGTCTATGCGGGCGCCGGGGCGACCGAGTTCGTCGGCGGCGCCGGGGCCGGCACCTTCGTCGGCGGCAACACCGCGGTCCTGGTATTCGGCGGCGCGGGTGGCGGAACGATCTTCGGCGGCTCCGGCGGCGGCCAGTTCTTCGGCGCGAACGCCGCCACGGTGATCGAGGTCGGCACCGGGGCCAGCACGGTGACCGCAAGCGACGGCAACGCCGTGTTCCTGACCGGTAGCGCGAACAACCTGATCGCGGCGGGAGGCGGCAACGTGACGCTGGTCGGCGGCACGTCAGGCGGCAACAACACGATCTTCGCGGGTTCCGGCGCCGACCAGCTCGGCGGCGGCCTCGGCAACGACGATTTCCTCGCCGGCAACGGACGCGCCACGCTGAGCGGCGGCGGCGGCGCCAACCTCTACAGCTTCGTGAACGGCCAAGCCGGCGGCGCCGACGTGATCACCGATTTCCACCGTGGCACCGACCGCCTCTCGCTGCAGGGCTACGGCGGCGCGGCGGCGTCACAGGCGCTGGCCGGTGCCGTGCATTCGGGCGGCGCCACGGTGCTGTCCCTGGCGGACGGGACCAGCGTCACGCTGCAGAACGTCGCCGGTCTGACTGCCGCGGATTTCCTCTGAAGGGCAGGGCTGATTGGCTGGGGGACCTGGATTCGAACCAAGGCTTTCCGAGTCAGAGTCGGAAGTTCTACCGCTAAACTATCCCCCAAGCGCCAATGCGCGAGCAGGCTCAAGCGTCGGCCCGCCGCATACTGGATGGCCGGGCGAGGTAGCATGCGTCGGCGCGGGTGGCAAGCGCGGGGGCGCAAGCGCGGGGGCGCAAGCACGCGTGCTCAAGCAGGGGGGCGCAAGAACGGGGGCGCACGCCGCCTTGCCGTGCCGACGGCGGGCTGTGCTAGCCTTCGCCGCCATGCCCGCCAAGCCGCCGATCAAGCCCAGCGCGCTCAACCCGCGCGGCGCCAGCGTGATGCTCCATCACGCCCGCAAGCACAGCCCCGCCTCGCAGGCCTGGCTGCGCCGGCAGCTCAACGACCCCTATGTCGCCGCCGCCCGCAAGCAGGGCTGGCGCTCGCGCGCCGCCTTCAAGCTGCTCGAGCTCGACCAGAAGTTCGCCCTGCTCAAGCCCGGCCTCAGCGTGCTCGACCTGGGGGCGGCGCCCGGCGGCTGGAGCCAGGTGGCGGTGCGCCAGGGCGCAGCGAGGGTAGTCGGGCTCGACCTGCTGCCAATCGACCCGATCCCCGGCGCCACGATGCTGCAAGGCGACTTCAACGATCCCGAGATGCCGGCGCGGCTGATCGAAGCGCTTGGCGGCGGCGCCGACCTCGTGCTGTCGGACATGGCGCCGAACACCACCGGTCACGCCGCGACCGACCACGTGCGCATCATCGCGCTCGCCGAGCTCGCGCTCGACCTGGCGCTGCAGGTCCTGCGACCAGGCGGCGGCTTCGTCGCCAAGGTGTTCCAGGGCGGCTCCGAAAAACACATGCTGACGCCGCTGAAACACGCCTTCACCACGGTGCGGCACGCAAAACCTCCGGCGAGCCGCAAGCAAAGCAGCGAGCTTTACGTTGTGGCGACGGGGTTTCGGGGTTTGCACGAAAAGTAAAGGCAAGTGGAAGCAAGGCCAGGGCTCTGCCCTGGACCCGCTGGTCCGAGCCGGACCAGACCGGCATTTATTGGAGTCTCCGCAGACGGCTTCTCTTGCTTTGCGAAGCATTTAAACCATTCGCCCTCGCACTCCGCCCTCGAAAATACACGCGATCTTAATAAATGGATTTTAAAGGCTTCGCCTTTAATCGGGGTCAAGGGGCTGACAGCCCCTTGCCTTGCCTTGCCTTGCCTTGCCTTGCCTTGCCTTGCCTAGCTCCTCCCCGCGCTCTACATCGAGCCGCCAGGATCGAGCAGGACGCGGCAAGTCATGGCAGCATCGAGCGGTATCAGCGGCTTGCCCGCCATCGAAGAGGCGCTGGCGTTCGACGACGTGCTGGTGGTGCCGTCGTACTCGCAGGTGCTGCCGAACGCGACCGACATTTCGGCGAGGCTCACCCGCACCATACGCCTCAACATTCCGCTGCTGTCCGCGGCGATGGACACGGTGACCGAGACGCAGATGGCGATCGCGATGGCCCAGCAGGGCGGCATCGGCGTCATCCACAAGAACCTGGCACCCGCCGAGCAGGCGCAGGCGGTGCGTTCGGTCAAGAAGTTCGAGAGCGGCATGGTGGTCAACCCGGTCACCATCGCGCCCGACCAGACGCTGGCGGACGCGCGGGCGTTGATGGCGCAGTTCCGCATCAGCGGCATCCCGGTGGTCGAGCGCGACAGCGGCCGGCTGGTCGGCATACTGACCAACCGCGACGTGCGGTTCGCCCAGGACCCCGGCTTGCGCGTCGAGACGCTGATGACGCGCGACAACCTCGTCACCGTCACCGGCGCGGTGGCGGCGGACGAGGCGCGCTCGCTGCTGCACCGCAACCGGATCGAGAAGCTGATCGTGGTCGACGAGGCGTATCGCTGCGTTGGCCTGATCACTGTCAAGGACATGGACAAGGCGGAGACGCACCCGCTCGCCAACAAGGACGAGCTCGGCCGGTTGCGCGTCGCCGCGGCGACCGGCGTCGGGCAGGACGGGCGCAGCCGCGCCGCGGCGCTGATCGAGGCGGGCGTGGACGTGGTGGTGGTCGACACCGCGCACGGCCACAGCGCCGGCGTGCTGGCCTCGGTCACGCGGATCAAGCGGCTCAGCAACACGGTGCAGGTGATCGCCGGCAACGTCGCGACGCCGGAGGGCGCGCTGGCGCTGATCGAGGCCGGCGCCGACGCGGTCAAGATCGGCATCGGGCCGGGCAGCATCTGCACGACGCGGGTGATCGCCGGCGTCGGCATGCCGCAATTCACCGCCGTGCGCGAGACCGCGAGCGCCTGCCGCGAGCGCGACGTCCCCTCGATCGCCGATGGCGGCATACGCAGCTCGGGCGACGTCGTGAAGGCGATCGGCGCCGGCGCCGATTGCGTGATGGTCGGCAGCCTGCTCGCCGGCACCGACGAGGCGCCGGGCGAGACGTTCCTCTATCAGGGCCGTTCCTACAAAGCCTATCGCGGCATGGGCAGCCTGAGCGCGATGGCGCAAGGCTCGGCCGACCGCTACTTCCAGCAGGACGTGAGGGACAGCCTGAAGCTGGTCCCCGAAGGCGTCGAGGGCCGGGTCGGCTACAAGGGTCCGGTGCGCGACGTCGTGCACCAGCTGGTCGGCGGCCTGCGCGCCGGCATGGGCTACACCGGCAGCGCGACGCTCGCCGAGCTGCAGACCCGCACCCGCTTCCGCCGCATCACCGGCGCCGGCTTGCGCGAAAGCCACGTGCACGACGTCGCGATCACCCGCGAGGCGCCGAACTACCGGCAGGACTGATGACGCCCCGCTCGTGACACTCCGCTCTTGACACCGGGCGCGCGCCTCGCCGCCGCGATCGAGCTGCTGGCCGAGATCGCCCGCGACCGCCGGCCGGCCGACGCCGTCGCCAACGGCTTCTTCCGCGACCGGCGCTTCATCGGCTCGGGCGACCGGCGCTGGGTGTCGGACCGCGCCTGGCGTGTGCTGCGCGCGCGCCGCCGGCTCGGCTGGTGGCTCGAGCGGGTCGGCGCCGCGGCGACGCCGAGGATGCTCGCGGCAGCCTCGCTGATGCTGGAAGGCTGGCGCTTCGACGGCCTCGCGCAGTCGTTTTCCGGCGGCCAGTACGGCGCCGCCAGCCTGATCCCGCTGGAGAGCGACGCGCTGCGCCGGCTCGAGGGCCACACGCTGGACCACCCCGAGTTGCCGCTCGCGGTGCGGATCGAGGCGCCGGACTGGCTGCTGGCGCACCTGCAGCATCGGTTCGGCGACGCGCTGGCGGCCGAGATGGCGGCGATGCTGCTGCCCGCCCCACTCGACCTGCGGGTCAACCTGCTCGCCGGCTCGCGCGAGGACGGGCGGGCGGCGCTCGCCGCCGAGGGCCTGGCCGCCGAGCCCACCCCGCTCTCCCCCTGGGGCCTGCGCATCGCCGACCGCCGCGCGGTGACGACGGGGCGCGCCTGCCAGTCGGGCCTGGTGGGAATCCAGGACGAGGGCAGCCAGCTCATCGCCGCACTGGTCGGCGCCGGGCCGGAGATGCGCGTCGCCGACTGGTGCGCCGGCGCCGGCGGCAAGCCGCTGGCGCTCGCGGCCGCCA
>CAXTSD010000063.1:0-10014 GCA_964246775.1 uncultured Acetobacteraceae bacterium
AATGCCGGTCTGGTCCGGCTCGGACCAGCGGGTCCAGGGCAGAGCCCTGGCCTTTGCTTTGCTATGCCTTGCCTTGTCTTGACCTAATGCCGCTCCCCGCTTCCTTCCTGGACGAACTCCGCGCCAGGACGCCGCTCGCCGCGCTCGTCGGTCGGCGCGTGAAGCTCGAGCGTTCCGGCCGCAACTGGCGTGGCTGCTGTCCTTTTCACGGCGAGAAGACG
Source organism: uncultured Acetobacteraceae bacterium (assembly GCA_964246775.1). Taxonomy (GTDB): domain Bacteria; phylum Pseudomonadota; class Alphaproteobacteria; order Acetobacterales; family Acetobacteraceae; genus CAXMMR01. The sequence goes on from CAXTSD010000063.1 coordinate 222, forward strand.
CCGAGCTTCTTCGTCTACGAGGACCACTATCATTGCTTCGGCTGCGGCGTGCATGGCGACGCGGTGAGCTTCGTGATGGCGAGCGCCGGGGCGAGCTTTCCCGAGGCGGTGGAGAGCCTGGCCGCCGAGGCCGGGCTCGAGGTGCCGAAGGCGAGCCGGGAGGCAGAGGAGCAGGAGCGGCGGCGGCTCGACCTGCACGAGATTTTGGTCGCGGCCGAGGCCTGCTATCGGCGGCGGCTGTTCCTGCCGGAGGGCGCGGCGGCGCTCGCCTATCTGCGCCGGCGCGGGCTGGCCGACGAGACGATCGCGCGTTTCGGGCTCGGCTGGTCGGGCGAGGGCAGGGGGGCGCTGCTCGCCGACCTCGCGCGCGAGGGCATCGAGCGCGAGCGTCTGGCCGAGACCGGCCTGCTGCGGGTCGGCGAGGACGGGCAGGTCGGCGGCGAGCTGTTCTTCTCGCGCGTGATGTTCCCGATCCGCGACCGGCGCGGCCGGACGATCAGTTTCGGCGGCCGCACGCTCGGCGATGGTCAGCCGAAATACCTGAACGGGCCGGAAACGCCGCTGTTTGCCAAGCGCCGCGCCTTGTATGGCCTCGACCTCGCGCGCGAGCCGGCGCGCACCGGCACGGTGATCGTGGTCGAGGGATACCTCGACGTCACCGCGCTGAGCCAGGCGGGGTTCGGCGCCACCGTCGCCCCGCTCGGCACGGCGCTGACGGCGGAGCAGCTCGAGCTGCTGTGGAAGCTGTCGCCGGCGCCGGTGCTGTGCTTTGACGGCGACGCCGCGGGCAGCCGGGCGGCGGCACGCGCCCTCAGCCTCGCCTTGCCGCTGATCACCGCGGAGCGCAGCCTGTCGGTTGCGAGCCTGCCGGCGGGCGAGGATCCGGACACGCTGGTCAGAAGCCGTGGCGCCGACGGCGTGCGGGCGCTGATCGACAACGCGAAACCGATGGTGGAGGCGATCTGGTCGTTCGCCCGCGAGGGGGCGAGCGCGTTGCGCACGCCGGAGCAGGCGGCGCACCTGCTGGCCCAGCTTGAGCGGCAGGCCGCGATGATCAGCGATCGCGGCCTCGCCGGCGAGTACAAGCGGGCGCTGAAGGACAGGTTCTATGCGTCCCGCCGGCGGAGCGCGATCCCGGTCGTGCCGCGGCACTTGCGGCCTGGTGCCGAGGCGATGGCGGCCGGGTCGGCTGCCGAGCAGGCGCGTCTGCTGACCGCGATCCTGTTGCGCCACCCGGAGCTGCTGCATGATGTCGAGGAGGCGTATGCCGGGCTCGACCTGCCGCCGCCGCTCGCGCGTCTGCGCAGGGCGCTGCTGTCGCGCCTGCACGGCGCGGATCAACTTGACAGCGGGCAGTTGATTGACCATCTCCACCACTCTGGGTTGGGCGAAGATGTCGCGGCGACGCTTGACCACCGGCCGTTGCGGCTGCCGGATTGCGCATCGCCGGACGCGATGCCGGCGGACGCCGAGGCCGGCTGGTGGCACATCTTTGGCATGATGCATCGCGATCGTCTGGATCAGGAGGTCGCCGAGGCCGCCGATGCGTTCGTCGCTCAACCCGACGACGCGGCCAGGATCAGGCTGCAGGCGCTGCGCGAGGCGCAGAACGCGTTGCGGGCGGGCGGCCCCGGCTTTGGCGGTGAGGATGCGCCGGGCTAGCCGCTCGCGACCGGCGTATCGAGAGTTCGCATGCCGCCGCGGCCACCCCGCCGGCGTTGTGCGCAGCAGGATGGAGTACGCTCACCCATGGCGACCAAGCAGGCCGTAGCCGCCGACACCGCGACCGCCGAGCAGGAGGCGGATACCACCCTTCTCGACACTCAGTCCGCCTCAGTCAAGCGGCTGATCGCCCGCGGCAAGGACCGCGGCTACATCACCTTCGAGGAACTGAACGCCGTTCTGCCGCCCGACCAGATGTCCTCCGAGCAGATCGAGGACGTGATGGCGATGCTGAGCGAGATGGGCATCCAGGTCGTCGAGGGCGAGGACCAGGAGGAGGGCGAGGCGCCGGCGCCGGCCGACAAGATCGAGGGCGAGGCGGAGGCCGAGGAAGGCACGCCGGCAGGCAACGTCGACGAGGCGAGCCTTGGCCGCACCGACGATCCGGTGCGCATGTATCTGCGCGAGATGGGCTCGGTCGAACTGCTGTCGCGCGAGGGCGAGATCGCGATCGCGAAGCGCATCGAAGCCGGGCGCGACATGATGATCGGCGGGCTGTGCGAGAGTCCGCTGACCTTCCGCGCCATCATCGCCTGGCACGAGGCGCTGAAGGGCGGCCGGATGCTGCTGCGCGACATCATCGACCTCGAGGCGACGCAAGGCGCCGGCGCCGACCCGGTCGTCGTCGCCGAAACCGCGGAGGGCGAGGCGCCGGCCGTCGAGTTCGCCCAGACCGAGGAGCTGGACGAGGATGTGGAGGGCGAGGGGCCCGGCCTGTCGCTCTCGGCGCTCGAGGAGAAGCTGAAACCGGAGGTGCTGGCGAATTTCGAGGAGATCGAAACCCTCTACAAGAAGCTGCACAAGGTGCAGTCGCGCCGGCTCGAGAGCTTCACCTCGGGCGAGCTGATCAGCACGCGTTCGGAGAGCAGCTACGAGAAGCAGCGCGCCGAGCTGGTCGCCCGCGTCGAGCAGGTGCGCCTGCACAACAACCGCATCGAGGAGCTGGTGACGCAGCTCAAGCAGCTCAACCAGCGGCTCAACCAGCTCGAGGGCCAGCTGCTGCGCATGGCCGAGGGCGCCAAGGTCGGCCGCGAGGAGTTCCTCTCGCACTACCGCGATCACGAGCTCGATCCGAACTGGCTCGATCAGGTCGGCGGCCTGCCCGGCAAGGGCTGGAAGGCGTTCATCGCCCGCCACGCCGAGAGCGTCGTCGAGTTGCGCAGCCGAATCGCCCAGGTCGCCAATGACGGCGGCCTGCCGATCGGCGAGTTCCGGCGCGTCTATGCGACGGTGAGCCGCGGCGAGCGCGACAGCTCGCGGGCGAAGAAGGAGATGATCGAGGCCAATCTGCGCCTCGTCATCTCGATCGCCAAGAAATACACCAACCGCGGCCTGCAATTCCTGGACCTGATCCAGGAGGGCAATATCGGGCTGATGAAGGCGGTCGACAAATTCGAGTACCGGCGCGGCTACAAGTTCAGCACCTACGCGACCTGGTGGATACGCCAGGCGATCACCCGTTCGATCGCCGACCAGGCGCGCACGATACGCATTCCGGTGCACATGATCGAGACGATCAACAAGCTGGTCCGCACCTCGCGGCAGATGCTGCACGAGATCGGCCGCGAGCCCGCACCCGAGGAGCTTGCCGAGAAGCTCGGCATGCCGCTCGAGAAGGTCCGCAAGGTGCTGAAGATCGCGAAGGAGCCGATCTCGCTCGAGACGCCGATCGGCGACGAGGAGGACAGCCACCTCGGCGACTTCATCGAGGACAAGGCGGCGATCATCCCGCTCGACGCGGCGATTCAGGCCAATCTGCGCGAGGCGACGACGCGGGTGCTGTCCTCGCTCACGCCGCGCGAGGAGCGGGTGCTGCGTATGCGCTTTGGCATCGGCATGAACACCGACCATACGCTCGAGGAGGTCGGCCAGCAGTTCAACGTGACGCGCGAGCGCATCCGCCAGATCGAGGCGAAGGCACTGCGCAAGTTGAAGCATCCGAGCCGCAGCCGCAAGCTGCGCTCGTTTCTCGACGACTGATCGACCGCGACCGGGGGCAATGCGATGAGATCCTTGGGATGAGAACGCTGCGATGAGCTTGGCGAGAGCTCCCGTTCCGGTCATTCGCGCCGGGGTCACGGTGACCTTCCTGCGCATGGACGCGCCGCCGCGCGAGCCGGTGCAGGCGATGCCCGAGGGCGCGGCGCTCGTCCGCCTCGCCGCGCCGAGCGTCGCGTTCTATCGCTATCTGTATGACACCGTTGGGGCGGACTATCTGTGGTGGCTGCGCCGGACGCTGCCCGACGCGCAGCTCGCGGCGCTGCTGCGCGACCCGCGGGTCAGCCTCACCGTGCTATACCGTGGCGGCGAGCCGGCCGGCTTCTTCGAGCTCGACGGGCGCGGCATCGGTACTGTCAATCTGAGCTATTTCGGTCTGATGCCGCAAGCGATCGGCCAGGGTTATGGCCCGGCGATGCTGCGTGCGGCCGTCGATGCCGGGTTTGCCGCCGGCGCGCGGGCGGTCACGGTGAACACCTGCACGGCCGATCATCCAAGGGCGATGCCGACCTATCTGCGTTGCGGCTTCCGGCCGGTGCGCAGCGTGCGGGAGGTGTGGGACGTGCCGGCGCAGCTCGGCATGACGGTGCCGGAGCACCTCAAACTGTAGCCGCGCAGGGGCGTCATCCTGCGGCTGCGTCACGACCGGCTGACCCAATGAGGTTTGGCTGCCAGGTCGAAACACAAGGGCAAACAATCCTGATTATCTCGGCACGCAACCGTTTCGCCGGCTTGCGTTGTCGTTGCGACCCTGCGAGAGAAAGGCGACGACGTGGAGACAATGGACATCTATCTGACCGGCCTGCGCAACCAGCATGCGGTCGAGACCCAGGCGATCGGCACAATCCAGAATGAACTGCCGCGCATGAAGTCCTACCCGGACCTGCACCAGAAAATGTCCGAGGACAAGCAGCGCAGCGAGGAACAGGCGGCTCGCCTCGACCGGTTGCTGGCCAAGCACGATACCCGCAAGTCCACCGTCAAGGAGATGACGACCGGCGCGGTCGCCACGGTGTCCGGCTTCATCCACTCGGGCGCGTCGGACGACGTGCTGAAGAACGTGCTCGCCGCCGTCGGCTTCAAGGCGTACGAGATCGGCTCCTACAAGGTGCTTGTCGCCCTTGCTCAGGCGTCGGGCGCGACGGAGGACGTCGCTGTGCTCGAGCAGTCGATGCGGGAGGAGCAGGAGATGGGAGACTGGCTAGGCAGCCACCTGCCCAACCTGGTTCGCGCGTTTCTGAGTCAGAAGGCGAGCTAGCGCCGCGGCAATTACAGGCGCGGCCTAGTCCATCGGGATCGCGAGACCGAGGCCGAAGCCTGGACGCTGGCGGTTCTGGCTGCTCTGCGAGGTCGAGCCCGAGGAGAAGCCGTTGCCCTGGAACTGCTCGCTCTGGTGATAGACGCGTGGGCGGAGCGAGGCGCCGCCGTCTCCATCATCGGCGACCACTGGCAGGCTGGTCGAGATGTTCGGCACCGGCGCCGGCGCCAGGCCAACGGCGCCGGGTTCCGGCGCTGGCGCGAGGCGCGGCGTCGCCATGGCGAACTCGGCCTCCGGCATTGCCATGATGGCGTCCGCGGGCGCGGCGGCGGCGAGCAGCAGCAGCGGCAGGGCGAGCAGCAAGCGGATCATGCGACCACCTCTTGTATCCGCGCGGTGCCGCGCGGATCGGCGTCGGGGTTGCCTGCCGGCGCACCAAGCGGCAGGTCGGCGCCAGCGCGCCACGCCCGGAGAGCCCAGGCGACCGTGGGGAAGGCGAGATCGGCCCAGGGTATCTCTTCCCAGGCGAACATCCGGGTCTCGAGGCTTTCCTCGCCCGGCGCGAAATCCGGTTCAACGCCCGGCGCGAGCGCGAACCGCGCCCGGTAGATCAATTGCACCTGGTCGATGCGGGTGATGCTGTAGGTCGCGAGCAGACCGTCCAGCGCGATTGTGGCGCAGGCTTCCTCGGCCGCCTCGCGGCGAGCGCCTTCCTCTGGCGTCTCGCCGGTTTCGAGGTAGCCGGCCGGCAGCGTCCAGAACCCGTGCCGCGGCTCGATCGCACGACGGCAGAGCAGCACCCGGCCGCCATGCGCCACCACCGCGCCGACCACGATCTTCGGATTGTCATAGGCGACGTAGCGGCAGCTGGCGCAAACCAGACGCTCTCTCGTGTCGCCCGATGGCGTCTCACGTCTGAAATCCGGCATGCTCGGCACTCTGCTCGCCGTGGCCTTGCCGATCAATCAGAACCTTGACAAAAACCGTAGAAAGTTCCCCAGGACTGGTAAAGATTTCCTGCCGACTGTGTCGTGCGCCGGCTCAGCCAGGCAGCACGACGCCTTCCAGCGCGTCGAGCGCCAGTATGCCGGGCAGCACCTTGCCTTCCAGCCATTCGAGGAAGGCGCCTCCTGCGGTCGAGACATAGCTCATCTCGTCCAGCACGCCGGCGTGCTTGAGAGCGGCCACGGTGTCGCCGCCGCCGGCGACCGAGCGCAACGTGCCGGCCTTCGTCGCCGCCGCCACCGCCTGTGCGAGCGCAACCGTCGCCGCATCGAACGGCGGCGTCTCGAAGGCGCCGAGCGGGCCGTTCCACACCAGGGTGCGCAGCGCCGGCAGACGCGCGGTGATCGCCTCGACGGTGCGCGGCCCGACGTCGAGTATCATGCTGTCCGGCGGCACCGCCTCGATGGCGACGACGCGCGTCGGCGGATCGGCGCGGAACTCGCTTGCCGTCACCGCATCGACCGGCAGCAGTATCTCGCAACCGGAGGCGGTGGCGCGACGCAGTATCTCGAGTGCGGTCGCGTGCATGTCCGCTTCCTGCAGCGATCGCCCGACGGGCACGCCCTTGGCGGCGAGAAAGGTGTTGGCCATCGCGCCGCCGATCACCAGCATGTCCACCCGGCCGAGCAGGTTGCCGAGCAGCTCGAGCTTGGTCGACACCTTGGCGCCGCCGACGATCGCCGCCACCGGACGCTCGGGGTTCTCGAGCGCCGCGGTCAGCGCCTCGAGCTCCGCCTGCATCAGCCGCCCGGCATGCGAGGGCAGCAGCTTGGCCACCCCTTCCGTGCTCGCATGCGCCCGATGCGCGGCCGAGAACGCATCGTTCACGTAGATATCGGCGAGTGCCGCGAGCGCGCGCGACATCTCGGGGTCGTTCGCCTCCTCGCCGGCGTGGAACCGGGTGTTTTCCAGCAGCAGCACCTCGCCGTCCCGCATCCTGGCGACGGCGCGCCTCGCCTCCTCGCCGATGCAGTCGTCGGCGAAATAGACATCACGGTCGAGCACGTCGCGCAACGCGGCGGCGAGCGGGGCGAGCGACATGCTGTCGACGCGCTGGCCACGCGGCCGGTCGAAATGGCTGACGACGATCACCCGTGCCCCGTTGCCGGCCAGCTCGCGTATCGTCGGCGACAGGCGCTCGATGCGCGTGCTGTCGGTGATCCGGCCGTCGCGGACCGGCACGTTGAGGTCGGCGCGAAGCAGCACGCGCTTGCCGCGCACGTCCACGTCATCGAGGGTGCGAAAGGACGGCATGGGGGTGGTGCTCCGTTAGCCGCTCAACAGCGAGTCTTCCCGCACCAACATGAGGTTCGGGTTGATCCAAGACTGCAGCTTGTAGCCGAAGCCGCTGAGGTATTCGACAACCGGGCTTGTCGCAAGCGTGGTGACCGAGACGTCCATGACTTCGATCATGATTACACGCGGGCGGTGTCTCGAAAAGTCGTTGGAATGGAGGATTTCGATGTCGTAGCCCTCCGCGTCGATGAGCAGGACCTCGAGGGTTCTACCGTTCAGGTGCTCGTCGAGCACGGTCTCCAGCCGTGCAAGCGTCACCTTCACTTCCCGAGGCGATATCCCCGTAACTTCCGAGGCGTGAGCCGCCGATGCGGCGTCGAGCGTATTCCACACCGAGGGCGTATCGAACTGGAAGAACGTGGATGTCCCGTTCTCAGGCGCTATGCCGAGCTCGAGGTTGGTGTCTCGCGGCCTTACCCGGTCGAAATGGCGCTTCGAGCATGGCGTTGGATCGATGTTGATGCCATGCCAGCCACGCTTGTAGAAATAGTAGCTGTTGGAGCAGAGGATCGGACTGAACGCGCCAATATCGACGATGCAGGCTCTTTCGACAACGATATTGCGTTCAAATGCCAGACGGCCGTAGTACGCATCAATACAGACATCCTCTCCGAACTGAGAGTAGCTCGGCTTTCGGCGCGCTACGCTCAGGATATGTTCGCCGACCCGAGAAGTTTTCAGCCATCGACGGCCTGCCTGTTTCAGGTTGCTTCTTGTTGTGACTGACGTCTGTCCGTCCACCGAACTCACTCCAAGGAATAACTTCCTTCAACAGTATGGGCTGAATTCGTTAACAATGGGTTGTCGTGTTGAGCGCGCTCACAGTCTGCCGAACAGCGCCGCCGTGTCCGCCATCCGGTTCGAAAATCCCCACTCGTTGTCGTACCAGCCGACGACGCGGATCAGCTTGCCGCCGTCGACCGACGCCGTCTGCGTCGCGTCGAAGGTGCAGGAGTAGGCGACGCCGTTGAAGTCGGTGCTGACCAGCTTTTCGGTGTTGTAGTCGAGGATCGCGCCCATCCGCCCGGCGGCGGCCTCCTTGAAGGCGGCGTTGATCTGCTCGACGGTGGCGGGCCGGGTCGGGTTCACGTCGAACGAGACCATCGAGACGTTGGGTGTCGGCACCCTGATCGAGGTGCCGTCGAGCCTGCCCTTGAGCTCCGGCATCACCAGGCCGACCGCCTTCGCCGCGCCGGTCGAGGTCGGGATCATCGACAGCGCTGCGGCCCTGGCGCGATGCAGGTCCTTGTGCAGCGTGTCGACCGTGCGCTGGTCGCCGGTATAGCTGTGTATGGTGACCATGTAGCCGCGCTCGATGCCGAACGCGTCCTCGATCACGCGCGCCATCGGGGCGAGGCAGTTGGTGGTGCAGGAGGCGTTGGAGATCACCGTCATCTCGGCGGTGACGACGTGCTCGTTGACGCCGAAGACGATCGTCGCGTCGACGCCGTCAGCGGGCGCCGAGATCAGCACCTTGCGGGCGCCGGCGCTGATCAGCTGGGCGGCGGTCTCCTTCCTGGTGAACAGGCCGGTGCATTCGAGTGCCACGTCGACGCCGGAGTAGGGGGCCTTGAGCGGGTCGCGCTCGGCCGAGACGCGTATCGGGCCGTAGCTGCGGCCGTTGTGGCGGATGGTGATGCGGTCGCCGTCGACCTCGACCTCGCCGGGGAAGCGGCCATGCACGCTGTCGAAGCGGAACAGGTGGGCGTTGGCCTCGACCGAGCCGAGGTCGTTGATTGCGACCACCTCGACGTCGCCGCGGCCGCTCTGCACGATGGCGCGCAGCACCAGACGCCCGATGCGGCCGAAACCGTTGATTGCGACGCTCACCGCCATGCCGGCACCCCCTGCTTCCCGTCGACCCCGTATACGCCGAGACGGCCGGCGATTGAAGATGCCGCCCGGCCAGACAGCGGCGCCGCGGCGTCAGGCCGCCAGGGTGGGGGCGAGCCGTCGCGCCAGTTGCTGCGCGATCGCCTCGATGGCTTCCGGCCGGTCTTGCCCGCCGGCGCTCCAGGCGCCGAGGAACTGCCCGTCGGCGCCGAGGCAGCGCTCCCAGCCGAGGCCGCTCGAGGCCTCGGGCCCGAGGCGCGGCGCGGCGCCGGGCACCTCGTCGCGGTAGCCGCGATCCTGGTGGGCGAACAGCGACCAGCAGGGCAGCGAGACGACGGCGACAGGCAGGCCAAGCCGCGCCAGCGCGAGACGCAGCCGCAGCGCCAGCCGCAGCTCGGTGCCGGTGGCGAGCAGGCTCGCCGCACGCGGCCCCGCCGCTTCGGCGAACACGTAGCCGCCGCGCGCCGCCCGGCTCTCCGCCGCGTCGTTGCGCAACACCGGCATCGGCCGTCCCGGCACAACCAGCGCCGTCGGCGTCGCGCCCGATCTGAGCGCCACCTCGAAACACTCGGCGAGCTCGACCGGATCGCCTGGCCGCATCAGCCGCAAGCCCTGCATCGACCGCAGCGCCGCCAGCTGTTCGATGGCGCCGACCGCGCCGTCCTCGATCAGCACCTGCAC
>CAXTSD010000064.1:0-9826 GCA_964246775.1 uncultured Acetobacteraceae bacterium
CGGCCCGGGTCGCGGCCGGCCTCGCCGGGTTCTCGTTCAGCCTGTATCTCACGCACGAGCCGCTCATCCACGCCCTGATCGCGCTGTGGAACGGCAGCCGCGACACCGCGCTCCGGCTGCCGCGTTACGGCGCAACCGGCGTTGCCGCGATGCTGACGCTCGCCGCGATTGCGGTGCTAACCGGCTGGCTGTTTAGCCTCGCGACCGAGGCCCGCACGGCGCAGCTTCGTGCGTGGATGACCGGTAGGACTGGCGTTAGGCGGGCACCATCACCTCAGCCCGCACCGCTGCCGCTCAGGTAGGGCGTGCGGCGGGCGGACGGGATTTGGCGCAGCGGCGCCTTACGCCATGTCGGCGCCGTCCGCGTTGACGATCTCCGGCTTCGGCCCGCTATCCTGGCCCTTTGCCGAGGGGTCACGGTCCACCAGTTCGATCACCGCCATGTCCGCCGCGTCGCCGTAACGCATGCCGGCCTTCAGCACCCGCGTATAGCCGCCCGGGCGCGCCTTGTAGCGATCGGCGATCGTCGAGAACAGCTTGCCGACGATGACGTCGTCGCGCAGTTGCGCATAGGCCTGGCGGCGCGCGTGCAGCCCGCCACGCTTGCCGAGCGTGATCAGCTTCTCGGCGACCGGGCGCAATTCCTTGGCCTTTGGCAGCGTCGTGGTGATCTGCTCATGCTTGATCAGCGCGACAGCCATGTTGCGGAACATCGCCAGCCGATGACTGGACGTGACGCCAAGCTTTCGGCCGGCAACCCCATGACGCATGGCGAACCCTCGATACTAAATGGTGTCCAGAGGCCCACCAGCCTCTGGCGGGTCCAGGGCAGAGCCCTGGCCTTGCTTGCCCTTGCTAGAACGCCTCGTCCAGCCGACGCGCCAGATCTTCGATGTTCTCCGGCGGCCAGCCGGAGACGGACATGCCGAGCGACAGGCCCATCGCCGTCAGCACCTCCTTGATCTCGTTGAGCGACTTGCGTCCGAAATTCGGCGTGCGCAGCATTTCCTGCTCGGTCTTCTGAACCAGGTCGCCGATGTAGACGATGTTGTCGTTCTTGAGGCAGTTCGCCGAACGCACCGACAGCTCGAGTTCGTCGACCTTGCGCAGCAGGTTGCGGTTGAACGGCAGGTCGTCACGCACCTCTTCGGCGCGCGCCTGCTGCGGCTCGTCGAAGTTGATGAACAGCTGCAGCTGGTCCTGCAGGATGCGCGCCGCCAGCGCCACGCTGTCCTCGGGCGTCACCGCGCCGTTGGTCTCGATCGTCAGCAGCAGCTTGTCATAGTCGGTCACCTGCCCGACGCGCGTCGGCTCGACGCGGTAGGCGACGCGTCGCACCGGCGAGTAGATCGCGTCAACCGGGATCAGGCCGATCGGCGCATCCTCCGGCCGGTTCATCGCCGCCGGCTCGTAGCCTCGGCCGAGCTGGACGGTAAACTCCATGCCGAGCTTGATGCCGTCATCAAGGGTGCAGATCACCAGGTCGGGGTTCATGATCTCGATGTCGTGGCCGCCCTGTATCTGCCCGGCGCGCACCTCGCCCGGACCAGTCGCGGTGAGCGACATCCGTTTCGGGCCCTCGCCGTGCATGCGCAAGGCGAGTTGCTTGATGTTCAGCACGATATCGGTGACGTCCTCGCGGACGCCGGCGATCGAGCTGAACTCGTGCAGCACGCCGTCGATCTGCACCGCGGTCACCGCGGCGCCCTGCAGCGAGGACAGCAGGATGCGGCGGATCGCGTTGCCGAGCGTCATGCCGAAGCCGCGCTCCAGCGGCTCGGCGATCACGGTCGCCATGCGCGATGGATCCGAGCCGGGCTCGACGTCCAGCTTCTCCGGCTTGATCAGCGCCTGCCAGTTCTTCTGGATGACCAATTGAGTCCCTCGCTTGTAGAAGAAAGGCCTACTTTTTTGAAAAAAAGTAGCAAAAACTTTCAAAAGCTTTTTGGTTCTTTTTCTCGAAAAAGAACCGCTTCCTTCTCAGACGCGACGACGCTTGCGCGGCCGGCAGCCGTTATGCGGAATCGGCGTCATGTCGCGTATGGCGGTGATCGCGAACCCGACGGCCTGCAGCGCCCGCAACGCGCTCTCGCGGCCCGAGCCGGGACCGCTGACCTCGATCTCGAGCGTCTCCATGCCGTGCTCGCGCGCCTTCTTGCCGGCATCCTCGGCGGCGACCTGCGCGGCATACGGCGTTGACTTGCGCGAGCCCTTGAACCCCTGCGAGCCACTCGACGACCAGGCGATCGCGTTGCCCTGGGCGTCGGTGATGGTGATCATCGTGTTGTTGAACGACGCCATCACGTGGGCAACGCCGGAGATGATGTTCTTGCGTTCCTTGCGGCGTGGTCGCGTCGAGCCGGCGGGCTTCGCCATGAGAGCTACCTTGTCTTTGCCGGGACGAACCTGGCGAGGTGATCGGAGGCTTGCGGCGCCTGCCGCAGCCGATGCGAGGCGGAGACCGCGGCTGGTCTACTTCGTCACCTTCTTCTTGCCGGCGATCGCCACCGCCTTGCCCTTGCGCGTGCGGGCATTGGTGTGGGTGCGCTGCCCGCGCACCGGCAGGCCGCGGCGGTGACGCAGCCCGCGATAGCAGCCGAGATCCATCAGACGCTTGATGTTCATCGCCACTTCGCGACGCAGATCGCCCTCGACCCGGAACTCCCTGTCAATGAGCTCGCGTATCCTCAGCACCTCGTCGTCGGAGAGCTGGTTGACGCGGCGCTCATCCGGTATGCCGAGCTGGCCGCAGATGCCGGCGGCCTTGGTCGGGCCGATGCCGTAGATGTAGCGCAAACCGATCGTCACGCGCTTGTTGGTCGGAATATTAACGCCGGCAATACGCGCCACGCCGTTTCTCCTTGCGGCACCAGGCGATCAGGCCGATGCCAGACATGCTGGGCAACACAAAGCGCGGCGCCTCCGTTTCGGAGAGTGCCGCCAAGGGCGCCGACTATACCGCCGGTTTGCCGGAAGTCAACGCGAAGCGATCAACTTGCGGTGACGGAGGCGCGGCTGCGCGGACCCAGTATGGCGTGCAGCGCCCCGGTCACGCTGTCGATCTCCGCCATGCCGTCGACCGGATGCAGCCGCTGCTGCGAGGCGTAATGCGGCAGGATCGGCGCCGTCTGTCGGTGATAGGCCTCAAGCCGCGCCGCCACCGTCTCGCGCCGGTCATCCGCCCGGCGGACGAATTCGTGGTGGCCGCACACGTCGCAGCGCCCGGCCTCGGCGGGCGGCTTGAAGCTGTCGTGATAGCCGGCGCCGCAACTCGCGCAGGTGAACCGCCCGGCGATCCTGTCGGTCAGCGCAACGTCGTCTACCCGCAGCTCGATCACCGCGTCGAGCGAGCGCCCCATGCGCGCCAGCAACGCATCGAGCGCCTCCGCCTGCGGCACGGTGCGCGGGAACCCGTCGAGGATGAACCCGTCCCGGCAATCCTCGGCTTGCAGTCGCCGCTCGAGCATCGCGATGATGATGTCGTCGGAGACCAGGCCGCCGGCGTCCATGATCGCGCGCGCCCGCTGCCCGACCTCGCTGCCGGCCGCCACCTCGCGGCGCAGCATGTCGCCGGTCGAGACCTGGGCGAGATGATAGGCGAGCTCGAGCCGCTTGGCCTGCGTTCCCTTGCCGGCGCCGGGTGGGCCGAGGATCACCAGGTTCATCGCTGCCTCCCGCGCCCGCGGGTCTTTTTGATGAGACCCTCATACTGATGCGCGAGCAGATGGGACTGTATCTGCGTCACCGTGTCCATGGTCACCGAGACGATGATCATCAGGCTGGTGCCGCCGAAATAGAACGGCACGCCGTAGCGGCTGATCAGTATCTCGGGCAACAGGCAGACGGCGACGAGATAGAGCGCCCCGATAGTGGTGAGCCGCGTCAGCACCCGGTCGAAATAGCTGGCCGTGTTGACGCCGGGACGGTAGCCGGGAATGAAGCCGCCGTATTTCTTGAGGTTGTCCGCCGTCTCCTGCGGGTTGAACACGACGGCGGTGTAGAAATACGAGAAGAAGATGATCATTCCCGCATACATCGCCATGTAGAGCGGCTGCCCGTGCGCCAGCTGCTGGGCGATGAAGCTGAGCCAGCCCGGCGAATTCGAGATGTTGGAGAAGCCCGCGATCGTCGCCGGGATCAGCAGGATCGAGCTGGCGAAGATCGGCGGTATGACGCCCGCGGTGTTGATCTTGAGCGGCATATGCGTGCTGTCGCCGCCGAACATGCGCTGACCGACTTGCCGCTTCGGATACTGGATGACGACGCGCCGCTGCGCCCGTTCCATGAACACGATGAAGGCGATCACCGCCACCGCGATCACGATGAAGGCGAGGATGAACACCGGCGACAGCGCCCCGGTGCGCCCGAGCTCCAGCAGGTTCGCCATCGCGTGCGGCAGGTTCGCGACGATGCCGGCGAAGATGATGAGCGAGGTGCCGTTGCCGATGCCGCGGGCGGTGATCTGCTCGCCGAGCCACATCAGGAACATCGTGCCGCCGACCAGGGTGATCACGCAGGAGAAGCGGAAGAACACGCCTGGATCGATCACCGCCGGACCGGTCGCGCCGTGCATCGTCTCGAGCCCCGCGGCGATGCCGTAGCTCTGGAACAGCGCGATCAGCACGGTCAGATAGCGCGTATACTGGTTCATCTTCTTGCGCCCGCTCTCGCCCTCCTTCTTGAGGGCCTCGAGCTGCGGCACCGCCGCCGTCATCAGCTGCACGATGATGCTGGCCGAGATGTAAGGCATGATGTTGAGCGCGAACACCGTCATCCGGCCGAGCGCGCCGCCGGTGAACATGTCGAACATGCCAAGAATGCCGCCGCCATGCTGGGCCAGCAACTGGCCCATCACGGTCGCGTCCACGCCGGGCACCGGAATGTAGGTGCCGAGGCGATAGACGATGAGCGCGCCGAGGGTGAACCAGATGCGCTTCTTGAGCTCGGTCGCCTTGGCGAACACGCCAAGGTTCATGTTCGCAGCCATCTGCTCGGCAGCGGACGCCATCGGGCACGTTCCCTTGGTTGGACCCTATTAGGGTCTTAAAGCGCGTGGCGAACTAAGGCCAGGGATAAGCAAGGCCAGGGCTCAACCCTATACCCGGCACCCATCGCACAAATGCGATGGGACCCGACGCCGGGGTCGAGCGACCCTTGACCCGCGTTGATTGGAGTCTTTGCGGGCGGCCTCGCTTGCCTTGCGAAGCATTTAAAATAGTCCGCCTCATACACCGCACTCGGAGGTGAGACCCGGGACTAAAATAAACGGATTCTAAAGGCGCCGCCTTTAATGGGGTCCACCGCTTGAAGATGGGGGGCAAAAGCCCCTCGCTTGCCTACGCCGAAACTTCCTCCGCCGGCTTGCCGGCAACCGTGGTGGTGAGCATACCGCCCGCCGCCTCGACCGCCGCGCGGGCGGTCTCTGATGCGCCGGAGACGGTGATGGTCAGCGCATGCGAGATCGTGCCGGTCGCGAGCAGGCGCACGCCCTTGCCGCCTTGGGCACGAACCAGGCCGGCCGCCTGCAGGCTCGCCTCGGTAATCGGCGTTGCGGCGTCGAGCTTGCCCGAGGCGATCGCCTTGTCGATCGCGCCGAGGTTGATCGGCGCGTACGACACGCGAAAGATGTTGCGGAAGCCGCGCTTGGGCAGCCGCCGATAGATCGGCAGCTGGCCACCCTCGAAGCCGTTCAGCGACACGCCCTCGCGCGCCTTTTGGCCCTTGACGCCCTTGCCGGACGTCTTGCCCTTCCCCGAGCCGATGCCGCGCCCGAGCCGCTTGCTCTTCGGCCGCGCGCCGGGATTGTCGCGCAATTCGTTGAGTTTCATCGCTCTAACCCTCGACGCGCAGCAGGTGCGCGACCTTGCGTATCATGCCGCGGATGGCGGGCGTGTCCTCGACCTCGCGCGAGCGATGCATCTTGTTGAGGCCAAGCCCGATCAGCGTCTCGCGCTGCCCCGGCTTGCGCCCGATCGGCGAGCCGGTCTGCGTCACCCGCACCGTCGGCTTGGCGGCGGGATTATCCGACATCGCTCACCACCTCTCCCTCACGCTTGCCGAGGATGTCGGCGACCTTGCGGCCGCGACGATTGGCGACGGCGCGCGGGCTCTGGCAGCGCGCCAGGGCGTCGAACGTCGCCTTTACCATGTTGTGCGGATTGCGCGAGCCGAAGCTCTTGGCCACCACGTCGCCGATGCCGAGGCTCTCGAACACGGCGCGCATCGGCCCGCCGGCGATGATCCCGGTGCCGGCGCCGGCCGAGCGCAGCACCACCTTGCCGGCGCCGAAATGGCCGAACATGTCGTGATGCAGCGTGCGGCCTTCCTTCATCGGCACGCGTATCATCGTGCGCTTGGCGCGCTCGGTTGCCTTGCGTATCGCCTCCGGCACCTCGCGCGCCTTGCCCGCACCGTAGCCGACCCGGCCCTTCTGGTCGCCGACGATCACCAGGGCCGCAAAGGCGAAGCGTCGGCCGCCCTTGACCACCTTGGCGACGCGATTGATGGTGACCAGCTTGTCGATGAGGTCGTCGCCGTCGCGATCACGCTCGCGATCCCGTCCGCCGCGGCCGCCGCCATCCCTCGGCTGATGTGCCATGACCGAAAACTCCTAGAACGACAGGCCGCCCTCGCGGGCAGCCTCGGCCAGCGCGCGAACGCGACCGTGATACAGATAGGCGCCGCGATCGAACACGACCGCGGTGACCCCGGCGGCCAATGCCCGCTCGGCCACCAGCTTGCCGACCGCGCTCGCCGCACCCTTGTCGGCGCCGGTTTTCAGATCCTCGCGCAACGATTTGTCGAGACTAGACGCCGCGGCCAGAGTGCGCCCTTGCGCATCGTCGATGATTTGCGCGTAGATGTTCTTGCCCGAGCGGAACACCGACAGGCGAGGACGGCCGGCGGCCTTGTGCCGCAGCTGGTAGCGCAGGCGCTGGCGCCGGCGATCCCGCATTTCCGAGTTCGCTGCCATTACTTCTTCTTGCCTTCCTTGCGCCGGATCGTCTCGTTGTCGTATCGGACGCCCTTGCCCTTGTAGGGCTCCGGCGGCCGCCAGCCGCGTATCTCGGCCGCGACCTGACCGACCAGACGCTTGTCCACACCCTCGACGGTGATTGCGGTCGGCCGCGGCGTCGTGATCTTGATCCCCTGCGGAACCGGGAAGACGACGTCATGCGAGAAGCCGAGGTTGATCACGAGATTCGTGCCCTGCACCGACGCCCGATAGCCGGTGCCGGTGATCTCCATCGTCTTCGCATAACCAGTCGAGACACCGTGGACGATATTCTGCACCAGCGCCCGCGTCGTGCCCCACATCATCCTCGACTGCGCGGCGTTGCCGCGCGGCGCCACGGTGACGGTGTTGCCCTCAACCTTTGTGTCGACATGATCGGTCAGCGGCAGCGTGAGTTCGCCGAGCCTGCCCTTCGCCGTCAGCGCGCCGGACGCGATTGCGACCTGCACGCCGTCCGGAATGGTGACTGGATACTTGCCAATACGTGACATCTGGGCGCCCTCAGAACACGCGGCAGAGCACTTCGCCGCCGACATTGGCGGCGCGTGCCTCTGCATCGCTCAACACGCCGCGCGGCGTCGACAGGATGGAAACACCGAGGCCGGCATAGACGCGCGGCAGCTCCTTGATCTTGGAATACACGCGCCGGCCAGGCTTGCTGACCCGGTGTATCTCCTTGATCACCGGCTCGCCTTCATTGTACTTGAGCTCGATGCGGATTTGCGAAATGCCGGGGCGCAACGCCTCGGCGCTGTAGCCGCGTATGTAGCCCTCGCGACGCAGCGCCTCCAGCACGCTGGCGCGCAACTTCGAGCCAGGCGACAGGCAGCTTGCGTGGCGGCTGTGCTGCGCATTGCGTATGCGCGTCAGCATGTCGCCGAGTGGATCGGATAAAGACATCGCCCGCGCTCCTACCAGCTTGCCTTGGTCATGCCGGGGATCTGCCCGGCGCTCGCCAGATCACGCAGGGCGATGCGGCACAGCTTGAACTTGCGGTAATTCGCCCGCGGCCGACCGGTCAGCTCGCAGCGCAGACGAACCCTTGTGCGGCTGCCGTTGCGCGGCATCTGCGCGAGCTTGAGCGTCGCGTTGAAGCGATCCTCCACCGGCAACGTGCGGTCCATCACGATGTCCTTGAGCGAGGCCCGCTTCGTACGGTCGCGCTTGGCCAGACGCTCGCGCTCCTGGTTGCGATTGACCGAGGATTTCTTCGCCATGTTCTTCGTCCTCCGGAACCTGCCAGCTCTCGCCAGGGGTTTTCCACAATCCTTGCTAGTGGCGCCGGCCGGTACGACCTGCCGGCGTAGGCTCAGGCGGCGTAGGCTCAGGCGGCGGGCTTGTCCTGAAAGGGAATGTCGAACCCCTTCAGCAGCGCCTTCGCCTCGGCGTCGGTCTTTGCCGTCGTCACGAACACGATGTCCATGCCGCGTATCGCGTCGACCTTGTCGTAGGCGATCTCGGGAAAGATGATCTGCTCGCGCAGGCCCATTGCAAAATTACCGCGCCCGTCAAAGCCCTTGCTGCCCGGCACGCCGCGGAAATCGCGCACGCGCGGCAGGGCGATCGTCACCAGGCGATCGAGGAACTCGTACATCTTGGCCCGGCGCAGCGTCACCTTGGTGCCGATCGGCAGACCCTCGCGTATCTTGAACCCGGCGATCGCCTTCTTCGCCACGGTCTTGACCGGCTTCTGCCCGGCGATCAGCGTCAGTTCGGCGACCGCGGCGTCGAGCTTCTTCTGATCGCCGGCGGCTTCGCCGACGCCCATGTTGATCACGATCTTCTCGAGCTTGGGCACCTGCATAGGGTTGCCGTAGTCGAACTGCTTTTGCAGCGCCGCACGCAGCGTTTCATGGTAGCGCTGCTGCAGGCGCGGCACCGGGCGGGTTTGCGTTGCTTGCCTCGTCTCGCTCATCGCCGCATCAGCCTTCGATGATCTCGCCCGTGACTTTCGCCACGCGCACCTTGGACGAATGCCCGTCCGCGCCCTGCACCACACGAAAGCCAATCCTCGTCGGCTTGCCGCTCTTCGGATCGACCAGCTTGAGGTTCGACAAGTGTATCGTCGCCTCGCGCGCGACGATGCCGCCCGGCTGGCCCATGCCGCGCGGCTTCGTGTGATGCTTCGCGACGTTGACGCCTTGCACGACGGCGCGCTCGTCCTTCGGCCGTACGCTCAGCACCTCGCCCCGCCGCCCCTTGTCGCCGCCGCTGATCACGACGACGGTGTCGCCCTTGCGAATACGCGCCGCCATCACAGCACCTCCGGCGCGAGCGAGATGATCTTCATGAACTTGGCCGCCCGCAACTCGCGAACCACGGGTCCGAAGATGCGGGTGCCGATCGGCTCGCGCTGCTTGTTGATCAGCACCGCCGCGTTGGTGTCGAAACGGATCGCGCTGCCGTCCGACCGGCGCACCGGAAACGAGGTGCGCACGATCACCGCCTGATGCACGTCGCCCTTCTTCACCTTGCCGCGCGGTATGGCCTCCTTGATCGAAACCACGATCACGTCGCCGACCGACGCCGTCTTGCGCTTGCTGCCGCCGAGCACCTTGATGCACTGCACGCGGCGCGCGCCGGAGTTATCCGCAACCTCGAGATTGGACTCGACCTGGATCATCTAGCCCTCCCTCAGCTCTCTTCTGCCGGCGCCGAAGCCGGACTTTGCTGCGCCTCATGCTCGGATGCCTGGTGCTCGGGCGCCTCATGCTCGGGCGCCTCAGGCTCGGGCGCCTCATGCTCGGGCGCGATCTCGACGCCCTGCTCGGCCAGCACTTCGGCCGCCTCCTCTGAGACCGTCACCGGCAG
>CAXTSD010000065.1:0-9745 GCA_964246775.1 uncultured Acetobacteraceae bacterium
CGCGCGGCGGCCTGTTCGTCGATCCGACCGACGACGACGTCGCCGCGGCGCTCGATGCGCTGAGCCTTGACGCGCTGCAGCTCTACGCCGCCCCCGCCCGCGTCGCGGCGCTGCGCGCACGCTGCGCGGTCCCGGTCTGGCAGGCGCTTGGCGTGCGCGAGCGGGCCGACCTGCCGGGGACGATCGGCGCCGACCGCCTGCTCGTCGAGCCGAAGCCGCCCGCCGGGGCCAGCCGGCCGGGCGGCAATGCGAGCCGGCTCGCTCTCGGCCTGCTCGCCGGGTTCCATCCCGGCTATCCCTGGATGCTGGCGGGCGGCCTCACGCCCGACAACGTCGCCGCCGCGATCGCCGCGACGCGGGCGCCGGCGGTCGACGTCTCCTCCGGCGTCGAAAGCGCGGTCGGGGTCAAGGACGTGGCACGCATCCGCGCTTTCGTCGCCGCCGCCCGGCAGGCTGCCCCGCCCGCTGAGCGCCCGCCCGGAACGCTGTGATCACGACGGCGGCTTGCTGTGTCGCCGCCCGAGGCTTATCTGCTGCAGCGCCATGGACCAGCCCATTCCGCTGCCCGAGGTGGCGCACACGCATGTCGATTTCGCCGACGGGCTCGCGCTCGAGTGCGGCGTCGTGCTGCCATGGCTGCGCGTCGCCTATCGCACCTGCGGCAGGCTGAACGCCGAGCGGTCCAACGCCATACTGCTGTGCCACGCGCTGACCGGCGACCAGTATGCGGCCGAGCGCCAACCGCTTACCGGCAAGCCAGGCTGGTGGGAGATGGTGGTCGGGCCGGGGCTCACGATCGACACCGACCGCTTCTTCGTCATCTGCTCCAACGTGCTCGGCGGCTGCATGGGCACCACCGGTCCGCGCTCGCCGCGCGCCGAGCTGGCGGAAGACGCGACCGAAGACGCGACCGAAGACGCAACCGAAGACGGGGCGGGCGCGACGTTGTGGGGCACCGAGTTTCCGCCGATCACCATACGCGACATGGTGCGGGCGCAGCAGCGCCTCGTCGCCCATCTCGGCATCACCCGGCTGTTCGCCGTGGTCGGCGGCTCGATGGGCGGCATGCAGGTGCTCGAGTGGGTCGCGAGCTTTCCGCAGATGGTGTTCGCCGCGGTGCCGATCGCCGCCGCCGCCTTCCACTCGGCGCAGAACATCGCCTTCAACGAGGTGTCGCGTCAGGCGATCTTCGCCGATCCGGACTGGGAGGGCGGCCAGTATTTCCGCTCCGGCCGCATCCCGGCGCGCGGCCTCGGCGTCGCCCGCATGATGGCGCACATCACCTACCTCTCCGAGGAGGCGCTGACGCGCAAGTTCGGCCGCCGACTGCGCCGCGACCCGTTCGCCGCCGGCGCCGACGCTCCTGCCGGGCTGTTCGGCGACATGTTCGAGGTCGAGAGCTATCTGCGCCACCAGGGCAGCAGCTTCGTGCGCCGCTTCGACGCCAACTCGTACCTGACGATCACCCGGGCGATGGACTACTTCGACCTCGCGTCGGAGCATGACGGCGACGTGGCGGCGGCGTTCCGGGGCGCGTCGACGCGGTTCTGCATCGTCTCGTTCTCCTCGGACTGGCTGTTCCCGACCGCGCAGTCGCGCGCGCTCGCGCACGCGCTGAACCGTGCCGGCGCCAATGTCAGCTTCGTCGAGATCGAGACCGACAAGGGCCACGACGCCTTTCTGCTCGACGAGCCGGATTTCCACCGCACCCTGCACGGGTTCCTCGCCGGCTGCGCCGAGCACGCCGGATTGTCGTGACGATGCAGGCGTGACGGCGTGGGCGTGAGGCCGGCCGACCCCGACATCCGCTACGTCGCGAAGAACATGCGGCTCGACCTGCGGCTGATGGCCGAGATGATCGCTCCCGGCTCGCGCGTGCTCGACATCGGCAGCGGCGACGGCTCGCTGATCGACCACCTGTTCCGCACCGGCGGCTGCGACGCGCGCGGCCTCGAGCTCGACATGGCGGAGGTGACGCGCGCCGTCGCGCACGGCCTGCCGGTGATGCACGGCGACGCCGATCACGATCTGGCGCAATATCCCGACGGCGCGTTCGACACGGTGGTGCTGTCGCGCACGCTGCAGGCGGTCGAGCGGCCGCGCGAGGTGCTGCGCCAGATGCTGCGCATCGGCACCCGGGCGATCGTCTCGTTCCCGAATTTCGGCCACTGGCAGGTGCGCCTGCAGTTGCTCGGACGCGGTCGGATGCCGATGACCCAGGCCTGGGGACGCGCCTGGTACGAGACGCCGAACATCCATCCCTGCACGGTGCGCGACTTCGTGGCATTGTGCCGCCAGGACGGCTACGTCGTCGAGCGCTGGCTCGCGGTCGACGAGGCCGGGCAGCGTGCGCCGTGGCGACGCTATATCTGGATGGCGAACCTGTTTGGCGAACAGGCGCTGTTCCTGCTGCGCAAGGCCTGAGGTCATCCCCCAATGAAGACGCGTGCGACGGGAGTGCGGGCGGGCAGACCCCGCCGATACGGCGCCGCCGTGATCGCCGCGTTGCTGGCGTGCCTGCCGGCGCTGGCGGCGGAGCCGACGCCGCCGGCATTGGCGAGCCTGCCCGAGATCGCCGACGTGAAGGGCAGCGACGCGCCTGGAACTTGGGACAACATCAACCTCGACACGACGACGCATCGCGCCTTCATCGGCCGCAACGACGGCGTCTCGGTGATCGACCTGCAGAGCGAGCGGTTGCTGCCCGTCGCAATGCCCGGCCAGCACGTGCACACCGCCCTGCCGCTGCCCGACGGCAGGCTGCTGGTGACGAACGGCAGGACCGGCACGGCGACCGTCATCGACCAGGCGAGCGGCGCCGTCCGCCGGACCGTCACCGGCCTGTCCAACCCCGACGCGGCGATCATCGAGCCGGCGACGGGCGACGTCCTGATCGTCGAGGCCGGCAATGGCGAGATCGCGCTGGTCGACGCGCAGTCCGGCCACCTGGTCAGCCGCATCGCCGTCGGCGGCCAGCTCGAGCAGGTGCAGGCGGACGGCACCGGGCGGGTCTGGGTCAATGTGCGCGACCAGGACCAGCTCGCGCTCGTCGACCTGCATGCGCAGCGTGTCGTCGGGCGCTTCCCGCTCGCCGGCTGCGAGCAGCCGACCGGGCTTGCTTCGATCGCGGTCGCGAACCGGCTCGTCGTCGCCTGCTGGAACGGTGTCGTGAAGGTGCTGGCCGGCGCCGACGGCAAGGATCTCGGCACCATACCGGTCGGCATGCACGCGGACGGGGTCATACTGGCCGCCGAGCAGGCCTGGATCCCCGCCGCCGACGGCACGCTGAGCGAGATCGGGCTGCTGCCGACCCCGCATCTGATCGCCCGCTACGCCACCCGGCCAGGCGCCCCCACCGGCGCCTTCGATCCGTTCAGCCGGCGGTTCTACCTGCCGTACGGCGCGACCACGGGGGAAGGCGCGGCGCGGGCGCTGGTGGCCGGAAGTTTCGGCGTGCTGGTGCTGCAGGGCAAGTGACGGCGCCGGCTCAAGACGCGGCGGCGGTCAGGCCGGCCGGGTCATCGCCCGTGTCATCGCCCGGGTCATTGCGATGTGCGGGATGCCCGCCTCGAGGAACTCCTCGCCCTCCGCGACGTAGCCGAGCCGCTCGTAGAACCGTTGGGCGTAGCTCTGCGCGTGCAGGGCGAGCAGGGTGATCTCGGCTGGCAGCAGCGCCGGGATCGCGGCCATCAGCGCCCGTCCGGCGCCGCGGCGGCGATAGGGGCGCAGCACGGCGACCCGGCCGACATGGGCGAGGTCGCCCTCGAACAACAGCCGCGCGGTCGCGATCGGCGCCTCGTCCTCGCTGAGCAGCAGGTGCAGCGCCTCGTGGTCGCGCTGATCCATCTCCTCGGCGAGCGGAACGCGCTGCTCCTCGACGAAGACGCGGGTGCGGATGAAGAGGCAAGCCTCGAGATCGGCCGGACCAAAGCCGTCGGGGTCGGCGAGCGCCGCGCCGTCGCGCCAGCGCAGGCGATGGCCGCAGAGGCGCTGCGTGGTCAGCATCTGGCGGCGGCGGCGAGCTTGAAGGCGCTGAGCTTGCCGTTCATCACGAAGCTGCCGAAATCCATCGCCAGGTCGTCG
The DNA here is from genome assembly GCA_964246775.1 of uncultured Acetobacteraceae bacterium. Lineage (GTDB taxonomy): Bacteria > Pseudomonadota > Alphaproteobacteria > Acetobacterales > Acetobacteraceae > CAXMMR01. The sequence goes on from CAXTSD010000065.1 coordinate 4,084, forward strand.
GCGACGCCGTTCACGTAGTAGCGCATGCCGATCTCGTAGTCGGGCGTAAGCGTGCTCGGCGTGCGGTTGAAGAACGAGACGTGCATGCGGCCGAATGGTAGCGGCGCCAGCGTCGGCTGCGCCTGCTTGCCAGGATCGCGCCAGTTCTCGATGACGACGAAGGTGTCCTGCGCGCCGTCGACGCCGGTGCCGTCGAACAGCGGCACGGTGACGAAACGCTGGCCCTGGGTCGCGGCGGCGATGATGACGGCGGTGTGGGTCGTCGGCAGCCTGGTGCCCGGCGGCAGCCGTATCGTCTTGACCTCGGGGCTCGTGTAGTGCACCGCGCCCGAGCCGTCGGCGCCGTCCAGCGTCGCGGTGCCGTCGACCTTTTCGGTGACCGCGGTATCCGTTACCTGCCTGGTATGGAAGTCGAGCCGCCTGCCGTCCTTGCTCTCGAAGGTCGCGTAGTCGGAGATCATCTTCACCACCTGCCCGTCGCGGTTGGTCATGTCGATCTGCAGGTGCTGGGTGGTCGTCCAGCCGTTGCAGGCATCGGCCATGTCGTAGCTCATGCTGCCGCTCGCCGCGGCGACCGAGCCGTCATGGCTGGCGCCGAACGACAGGGCGTAGAGCGCGTGGTGCGCCGCGATCGGCACCCGATCGGCGGCGAGCGCCGCGCGGGCGGGTGCCGCCGCCAGCGGTCCCGCGCCGGCGAGGCAGGCGCAGGCCAGCAGGTACGGTGCCGTTCGGCGCATGCTCGCAAACTCCGTGGAGGGTCGTCTCACCGTGGTGTGACATGGGGGCGTGGCGCAGCGGTTGCGAGCGGATGCACGCTAAGGCGGCTGATTCACGTTTCAGGTTGAGTCAACCTGAAACGATCAGGCGCTAGTGCGCCGGTGGTGCGCCCGCCTGCCTCGATGCCTTGCTCGGCGAGAACAGCAGCGTGAACGGCACGATCGCGAAGGCCATGATGGCGCACAGCGAGAACACGTCCGAATAGGCGAGCACCGTCGCCTGCTGGCGAAAGCTGCGCAGTATGTAGCCGACGGCGTCGGAGCTCACCAGCGACGGCGCCCGCCCGAGCGCCCTGAGCGCCGCCTCGGTCTGCGCCACCAGGTCGTTGTAGGGCTGGTTGAACGGCGTCATCCAGGTCGACAGATGCGCCTCGCGTATCTGCGAGCGCTGGGTGACGAGCGCTGTCGCCGACGAGATGCCGATCGAGCCCGAGACGTTGCGGAACATCGTGTAGAGCGCCGCGGCGTCGCCGTTCAGCTCCTTCGCGAGCGTCGTGTAGGCGATCGTGCTGATCGGCACGAACAGGAAGCCGAGCCCGGCGCTTTGCGCGGCGCGCATGATGGCGAGCGTCCTGAAGTCGATGTTCGGCGCGAGCGTGCTCGAATACAGGAACGCGACGCCCATCACGGTGAAGCCGGTGGCGATGATGAACCGCGTCTGCACGCGCGGCAGGATGCGCGTCATGATCGGGATGATGAGCACGATGCCGATGCCGCCAGGCGACAGGATGAGCCCGGCGAGGGTCGCGTTGTAGCCGATCACCTGCTGGGCGAATTGCGGGATCACGATCGAGGCCGAGTAAAGGATGAACCCCATGCCGGAGAGCATGATCGAGGCGAGCGCGAAGTTGCGGTCACGCAGCACGTGCAGGTTGACGATCGGGTTCTTCGCGGTGAGCAGCCAGCCGATGGCGCCGAGCAGGCCGAGCACGGCGAGCAGGCCCATCACCCGGATGAAGCCAGAGTCGAGCCAGTCCGCGTCCTCGCCGCGGTCGAGCGCCACCTGCAGGCAGCCGAGGCCGATGGTGATCAGGCTGAGGCCGATCGCGTCGAGCTTGCGGCGGCGCGCCTTGATCCAGGGCGGATCCTCGACCAGGGCGCCGACGGCGAACAGCGCGAAGGTGCCGACCGGGATGTTGATGAAGAACACCCAGCGCCAGCTCGAATTGTCGGTGATGTAGCCGCCGAGCGTCGGGCCGATGATCGGCGCCAGGATAGTCGCGATGGCGACCACCGAAAAGGCGCGGCTGCGCTGGTTCGGCTCGAACGTGTCGAGAATGATCGATTGCTGGTTCGGCTGCAGGCCGCCGCCGAAAAATCCCTGCATCAGGCGGAAGATGATCAGCTGCGGCAGCGTCTGCGCCAGGCCGCAAGCGAAGGAGAACACCGTGAACATCAGTATGCAGGTCATGAAGTAGCGCTTGCGGCCGAAATAGTCTGACAGCCAGCCGCTCACTGTCAGCACGATGCCGTTGGCGACGAGGTATGAGGTGAGGCACCAGGTCGCGTCGTCGTAGCTCGACGACAGGCTGCCGGCGATGTGCGGCAGCGAGACGTTGACGATCGTGGTGTCCAGCACCTCCATGAAGGCGGCCATGGTGACCACGACCGCGATCAGCCACGGATTGGCGCGCGGCCGCCACGCCTGGCCGTCGTCGGCCGTGGCGCCCTCGATCGGCGAGGCGAGCGCCTCGCTCACTTCAGCCTGACCGTCGGCACGGCGGACAGGCCGAGCGGCAGCGGGATCGCCGGATCGAGCCCGCCATCGATCAGTATCTTCACCGGCACGCGCTGCACGATCTTGACGAAGTTGCCGGTCGCGTTCTCCGGCGGGAAGGCGGTGAACTTCGAGCCCGAGCCAAGCTGCACGCTGTCGACATGGCCGGTGAGCTTCAATCCTGGATAGGCGTCGACGGTGATGTCGACCGGCTGGCCGGGGCGCATGCGGTCGAGCTGGTCTTCCTTGAAGTTCGCGGTGATCCAGACGTCCGGCGAGACGATCGAGAAGATCTGCTGGCCCGCCTGCACGTAGTTGCCCTGCTCGACGTTGCGCCTGGTGATCCAGCCATCCTGCGGCGCCCGCACCACAGTGCGCTCGAGGTCAAGCCGGGCCTGGGCGAGCTGCGCCCGCGCCTGCTCGACCGAGCCCTGCTGCTGGCTCACCGTCGAGGTGGTCTGGTTGATGTTCGGCTGCACCGGCTGCGCCTGGCGCACCGCCGCCTCGGCTTGCGTCACCTGGGCGACGGCGGCCTGCTGGTTCGCCGTCGCGTAGTCCACCTCCTGCTGCGTCGTCGCCGCTCGCGGCAGGTTGTGCTGGCGCTTGTAGTCGGTATTGGCCTTGAACAGGTTGGCCTCGGCGCTCGCGAGCTGCGCCTGCGCCGAGGCGAGACGGGCCGGGAAGTTGATCTTGGCGACCTCGACCGCCTGCTGGTTGCCGCGCAGCGTGCCCTCGGCGGCGGCGAGCACGCCCTCGGCGCGGTCGCGGGCGACGACGAAGTCGCGCGGGTCGATGTGGATCAGCGGGTCGCCCTTGTGGACGAACTGGTTGTCGTTCACGTCGAGGCTGACGACGTAGCCGTTGACGTGCGGCGCGATGGTGATCGCCCTGCCGTCGGTATAGGCGTCGTCGGTCGAGGCGAGATCCTTGGTGGCGAGCCAGTACCATACGCCGCCGGCGATCAGCAGTATCAGCACGACGACCATGCCGACGCGAACGAAAGGCCGCGCGGCGTTGCGATTGCGCTCCTGTTCGGCCTTCTGACGCGCCGACCTGTCCTCGGCGGTGGGCTTGCCTGTCGGCAGCGCCTGTGTCTCGTCGCGCCTGCCGGGCTGCTGCGTATCCATGAAACTCACCTGCATGCGTCGGCTGCGGCAACGCTGCTTGCCGCAACGGTGACCGATCGGTTCGGTCAGTTACGACCGGCGTGCCGGATAAGGCAAGGCTTGCAGGACTGCAACCTAATGGCTCAATGCCTGGCTGCGCACCAGCCGCGCGTAAAACCCGTCAGCGGCGATCAACGCCTCGTGCGTGCCCTGCTCCACCGCCCGGCCGTCCTGCATCGCGACCACCAGATCCGCGTCGCGCACCGTCGACAGCCGGTGCGCCACCACGATCGTCGTGCGGCCGACGCGCAGCCGCGCCAGGGCCTGCTGCACCGCCGCCTCGCTCTCGGCGTCGAGCGCGCTCGTCGCCTCGTCGAGCAGCAGGATCAGCGGGTCGCGCAGCAGCGCCCGGGCGAGCACGACGCGCTGCCGCTGGCCGCCTGACAGGCGCTGGCCGCCCGGCCCGACCACGGTTGCGAACCCCTCCGGCAGTGCCGCCACGAAGCCGTCCGCCGCCGCCGCCGCCGCCGCGCGCTCCATGTCGGCGGGTGCGGCGTGCGGCCGGCCGAGCAGGATGTTGGCGGCGACGCTGTCGTCGAACAGCAACTGCTCCTGGCCGACATAGGCGATGGCGTCGCGCAGGCTGGCGAGGCTCAGCGTCCGCAAGTCCCGACCATCGATGCAGATCCGCCCGGCGGCGACATCGTGCAGGCGCGGGATCAAGGCGAGCGCCGTTGACTTGCCCGCACCCGACGCGCCGACCAGGGCGACGGTCTGACCGGGCAACGCCGCGAAACTCAGCCCGGACAGGCCGGCCCGCCCGTCCGGATAGAAGAACGACACGTCCTCGAACAGCAGATGCCCACCCTGCCCCGGCCGCAAATTCGCAACACTGAGCGGCGACGGCGGATCGACGATGCGCGGCTCCTCGTCGATCACCGAGAACACCCGCACGAGGCCCGCCATGCCCTCCTGCAATGCCGCGTTCAACGAGCCGAGCGCCCTGAGCGGCCGCGAGGCGAGCAGCAAGGCGGCGACGAAGCCGGAAAAATCGCCAAGGCTGTTGCCGCCGGTCGCCGCCCGCCAGCCGGCGAAGCCCAGCACGGACGCGACCGCGGCACCGCCCAGCACCTCCAGCACCGGATCAACCCGCGCCCGGCCGCGCGTCATCCGCAGCAAGGCGCCATATAGCCGGTCGAATGCCCGTCCGGCGCGGGCGATCTCCACCTGCTCCAGCCGATACGCGCGCACCGTGCGCGCCTGGGCGAAACTCTCGTTGAGCAGCGCCGCCGCCTCGCCCATGCGCTCCTGCATGCCGCCCGAGGCGCGACGCACCCGCTTGCCGATGCGCTGGATCGGCACCGCCGCCAGCGGGTACAGCGCCGCCGCGATCAGGCTGAACTCCCAATCCAGATACACCATCGAGGCGACTAGGCCGACCACCGTCACCACGTCGCCCAGGCTGTTGACCGCCCGGATCATCGCCTCGCGTATCGTCGCCGCATCGGTGGTGAAGCGCGCCGCCAATGTCGCCGGCGCCTCGCGCTCAAGCCGGGCCAGATCGGTGCGAACCAGGTGGCTGAACATCCGCCCCTGCAACTCGCGTATGACGCGCAGCACCATCTCCTGCACGAACACCGTCTGGCCATACTGCGCCGCCGCCTTGGCCGTGGTCACCGCGACGACAAGCGCCGGTATCTGATAGAGAATGCGCGGGTCATGCGCCTCGAACATCGCGAGCGCCCGCTGTATCACCACCGGATATAGCGCCGTGAGCCCGGCCATGATGGCGGTCAGCAGCAACACCAGCAGCAGCCGGCCGCGATGATGCCGCACATGCTCGCGCCACAGCCGCCACATCAAGGCACGCGTGGTCGCCTCGGGCGGATCGCCGACAGGCTGCAAGACGGATGCATCCATGCGGCGCCTCGTAACACGAGCGGAGGCTGGGGCGAAGGCAGGGCAAGGTAAGGCAAGGCCAGAGGCTTTGCCTCTGGACTCCATTAAAGGCGGAGCCTTTAAAATCCATTTATTTAGTTGCGTCTCGTACCCGAGAGCTGAGT
>CAXTSD010000066.1:0-9692 GCA_964246775.1 uncultured Acetobacteraceae bacterium
CTGCCTGGGATCGAGGCCAGGCGCCCGCGCGCGCCGTGCAGACGCGGCCGGGCGGCGAGCAGTGCTGCGGTGTAGGGATGGCGCGGCTTGGCGAACAGCGCGGCGGCGGCGGCGGTCTCGACCACGAGGCCGGCATACATGACGGCGACGCGGTCGGCAAAGCCTGAGATCACGCCGAGATCATGGGTGATCAGCAGCACCGCCATCCCGCTCTCGCGGCGCAGCCGGGCGATGAGCTCGAGTATCTGGCGCTGCACCGTGACGTCGAGCGCCGTCGTCGGCTCGTCGGCGATCAGCAGTCTTGGTCGCGCGGCCAGCGCCATCGCGATCATCACCCGCTGACGCAGGCCGCCGGAAAGCTCGTGCGGATACTGCGCGAGCCGCCGCTCCGCCGCGCCGATGCCGACCAGCGACAGCAGTTCGCGCAGCCGCGTCCGGAGCGCCGCGCCGCGCAGATCGGTGTGCAGCCGCAGCGCCTCGGCGAGCTGCCAGCCGACGGTGAATGTCGGGTTGAGGCTGCTCATCGGCTCCTGGAAGATCATGCCGATGCGGCTGCCGCGCAGCGTGCGCAACGCGGCGCCGGACAGCGCGCCGACTGTCTCGGTTTCGAAACGGATTGCGCCGCCGGCGACGCGGGTCGGCGGCTCGGGCAGCAGCCTCAGGACGGAGAGCGCGGTGACGCTCTTGCCGCAGCCGCTTTCGCCGACGAGGCCGAGTATTTCGCCCGGCGCCAGCGCCAGTGACACATCCTCGAGCAGCGGCACCGGGGCGCCGTCCGTTGCGACCTCGACGCGCAGCCGGTCGATCTCGAGCAGCGAGTTCAGTCGAACACCACGCGGGGAAAATACAGCGCCACCAGCCAGTTCGGCGCGTCGACGATCTCGCCGATGCGCAGGTCGGCGCAGACGCTGCACAGCATGTAGGCGTCGACCGCGCGCATGCCGTGGCGGGCGCAGAGCAGGTCGATCATGCCGGCGAGCGCGTCACGCGCGTTCTGCATCAGGTCGGGGCCGATCCCGGTCGTCACCTCATAGCCGCGACTGTCGAGGTGGCGGCTGACCGGGCCGGGCAGCACCGCTTGCGGAAAGCGCGGGGCGGCGCCCTTCAGCACGTCGAAAGTGAGCGTGACCCGCATCGGGCTCTCGATTGCGGTGCCGCACACCTCGCCGTCGCCTTGTGCGGCGTGGGTGTCGCCGACCGAGAACAGCGCGCCCGCAACCTCGACCGGCAGGATCAGCTCGCTGCCCGCCGCGAGGTCGCGCAAATCCATGTTGCCGCCGACGCGGCGCGGCGGCACGATGCTGTGCGGACCGGCGACGGCCGGCGCGACGCCGATCGTGCCGGCGAACGGCTTGAGGGGCACGCGCGCCAGCATGCCGAACGCGGCCGGGGCGAGCGAGGCGGCGTCGTATTTCCACAGATGCAAGGCGGCATCAGGAAACTGCTCGGCGAGCAGGCCGAAGCCCGGGATGTTCGCCGTCCAGCCCCAGCCCGAGGGCGCGAAGTGTTCGATACGTACGCGCAACGCGTCGCCTGGCTCGGCGCCGTCGATGAACACCGGGCCGGTGACCGGATTGATGCGCCCGAAGTCAAGGCCCTGCAGCGTCGCCAGCGTCGCGTCCGGCCCGAGCTGGCCGCCCGAGCTGTCGACGGTGTCGAAGCTGACGGTGTCGCCTGGCGCGATGCGCAGCGCCGGGGCGAGGGCGTTGTCCCAGCCCTGGTGATGCTGGTGGGCATGCAGCGTGTGGCCGGCATGGCCGTGTCGGTGCGTCGTGTCGTTACTTGCCATCGTTCACCCACACGTAAGCGTAGTTGATCGGCGTGTAGATCGGATCGACCATCAGCGCGCGCGGCCCGGCGAGGCGACGGCTCTTCAGCACGTAGTAGCGCGTGTTCAGCACCGGCACCCACGGCACGTCGTCCATGACCTTCGCGAACACCGCTCGCCAGGCGGCGAGCCGGTCGGACGATTTTGCCGGATCGGCGATCGCATCGGCCGCCAGCGCCTGCCTGTCGAGATCCTTGTTGCAGTAGAACGGCCAGTTCCAGCCGCCCTGCACGGCGCTGCCGCACGACAGCACAGGGGTGTAGAAATCCGACGGGTCGGGAAAGTCGTCGGTCCAGCCGAGGCCGCCGGACCAGGCGAGCGGCGCGCCTTGCGGCGAGCCGGCGGCGGCGATGACGTTCTCGGCGGCGAGGGTCTTGAGATCGGCCCTGATGCCGACGGCGGCGAGATCCTGCTGGATCGCCTGCACGATGCGCGGGTTGGGATCGGTGTTGTTCGAGTACAGCACCGTCGCAAACCCGTCCGGCAGGCCGGCCTGCTTAAGCAGCGCGCGCGCCGCCGCGGGGTCGTAATCGTAGCCCTTGTAGGCGGGGTCGTAGCCCGGCATGCCCGGCGGCAGCACCTCGCGCGCCGCGACGTCGCGGCTGTTCAGCAGCTTCACGATGCGCGCCCGGTTGATCGCGTGCGCCAGGGCGAGCCGCACCCGCTTGTCGTCGAACGGCTTCATGTTGGTCTTGATCGCGACGTAGTTGGTCTCGAGCTTCGGCCCCTGCACGACCTGATCGCTCCAGGCGGGATCATGCATGATCGAGACGAACCTGGCCGGCGGAATGCCGTCGCCGAGCACGTCCACCTCGCCGTTCTGCAATTGCAGCAGTTCGGTCAGCGGCTCCTGCCCGACCTCGACCGCAACCCGGTCGAGATGCGGAATGCCGGCTTCGAAATAATGCGGGTTGCGCACGAAGGTGAGGCGCTGGCCGAGCTTCCAGTCGCTCAGCATGAAGGCGCCGGTGCCGACCGGATGCTTGCCGAAGTCGCCGCCCGGCTTCTCGACCTCCTCGCGCGGCACGGCGAAGGCGAAGTTCAGCGCCAGGACCTGCAGGAACGGCGCGCTCGGATGCGCGAGCCGGATGACCACGGTGCGCGGATCGGGCGCCGCGAGGCCGGCGACGTGGTCCGACTTGCCATGCGCGAAATCGTCGTAGCCGACGATTGCGGCAAAGAAGCTGGCGCCGGGGCTCGCCGTCTTCGGATTGATGACCCTGGTCAGCGAATAGACGATGTCGTCCGCGACCAGCTTGCGGCCGTTGTGGAACACGACATCGGGCCGCAAGCGGAACGTGTAGGTCAGTCCGTCCGGCGAGACGCTGTAGCTCTCGGCCAGCATCGGCCGCAGCTCTGTCGTGCCGGGCTTGTAGTCCATCAGGCCGTTGAACACCGACTTGATCAGCGCCCAGTTCTGGTTGTCATAGCCGATCGCCGGATCGAGCGTCGCCACGTCGTCCTTGAAGGCGATCACCATGCCGCCACCCTGCCGCGGCGCCTCCTCGGCCAGTGCCGGCACGGCGGCCAGGAGCGAACAGCACAGGACAGCGGCTAGGCGCATGGCGTGGTCTCCCGATGACACAGTAAGCAAGAAGGCAAGGGCTCTGCCCTTGACCCGCTGGGGGCGGGCGCCCCCAGACCCGCGTTCTTTTTTGCCTTGCGAAGCATTCAAATCCGTCCGCCTCAGACCCCGCAGTTTGAGATGAGATACCGGGATGAAAAATTGGATTTTAAAGGCTTCGCCTTTAATCGGGTCAAGGGCTGAAAGCCCTTGCCTTGCCTGAGTCCACCACCCGCCGAGGATCGACGAACGGCGCGATCAGATCCACCGCCAGGTTGGCGCCGACGATGGCGACCGAGGCGAGCAGGGTGACCGCCATGATGACCGGAATGTCAATCTGCTGGATCGCCTGCCAGGTGAGCTGGCCGATACCGGGCCAGCCGTAGACGCTCTCGACGATCACGGCGCCCGACATGAAGCTGCCGATGTCGAGGCCGATCATCGCCAGCACCGGCATGATCGCCGGGCGCAGCGCGTGCACCAGCACGACGCGGGCGGCACTCGCGCCCTTGGCGCGCGCCGTGCGCACGTAGTCCTCGTCAAGCACGCCGGCGAGGCTCGAGCGCATCATCCGCGAATACCAGCCGGCGCCGAGCAGGCCGAGGGTCATCGCCGGCAGCACGAGGTGCGACAGGCCGCCATAGCCGCCGATCGGAAACCAGCCGAGTTCCGCCGCGAAGATGTAGAGCAGCAGTATGGCGATGACGAATTGCGGCACCGAGACGCCGACGAACGAGAACAGCATCACGCCGCGGTCGGTGCCGCGGCCGCGGCGCACGGCGGCGACGATGCCGGCCGGCAGCCCGATCGCGAGTTCGGCGACGATGGCGCCGAGCAGCAGCCACAGCGTCGCCGGCAGCCGGCTTCTGATCAGCGTCGCGACGGCGCTGCGCTGCACGTAGGAATGGCCGAGATCGCCGTGCGCGAGCCGCCAGAGATAGAGCGTGAACTGGGCCGGGATCGGCCGGTCGAACCCCATCTCGTGGCGCACCAGCGCCACCGTCTCGGCGGTCGCGCTACGGCCGGCGATCTCGCGCGCCGGATCGGCCGGCACCAGGTAGAGCAGCGCAAAGGTGAGCGCCGCGACGCCGAGCAGCACCAGCGCCGATTGCCCGAGGCGCGAGGCAAGCCGGCGCATCACCGGCGCGCCGCCCGCGGGTCGAGCGCGTCGCGCAGCGCGTCGCCGACGAGGTTGCACGACAGCGCCAGCAGCACGATCAGCGCGGCGGGGATGAACACGAGCCAGGGCGCCGTGGTCAGATAGGTCTGGTTCTCGAAGATGATGTTGCCCCAGGACGGCGTCGGCGGCCGCACGCCGATGCCGAGATAGGACAGTGTCGCTTCCAGCAGCACCGTCGTCGCGACGCCGAGCGTCGACCACACCAGGATGGTCGGCACCAGGTGCGGCAGGATGTGGCGCCACAGCAGGCGCCAGGGGCCGGCGCCGAGGCCGCGCGCGGCGAGGACGAAGTCGCGCCCGGCGAGCGCGCCGGTCTCGGTGTAGATCACGCGGGCGATCTGCACCCAGTTCACCATCGCGATCACCATCGCGACGATCAGCAGCGACGGCTGCAGGATCGCCGCCAGCGCGATGGCGAGCAGCAGCGCCGGAAACGCCATCATCAGGTCGGTCACGCGCATCAGCACGGTGGCGACAACGCCGCCGACGAAGCCGGCAACGACGCCGACCAGGGTGCCGAGCGCGACCGCGACGCCGTTGGCGAGCAGGCCGATGGCAAGCGAGGTGCGCGCCCCCCAGATCAGCCGCGACAGCAGGTCCCGCCCCAGCAGGTCGGTGCCGAGCAGGAAGCGCGCGCCTGGCGGCAGCGGTCCGCCGTCGTCGCTGACCCCGTCGGCGAACTGCGTCTGCGGCGCGAACGGCGCGATCGCCGGGGCGGCCAGGGCGACGCCGATGATCGCGAGCAGGATGACGGCGCCGGTGATGGCGACGGCATGGCGGCGCAGGCGTATCCGTTTGAACCCGATGGCCCGCCTCCCTGTTGCCGGCGGGCGGCGCATCCGCCGCCGGCGGGCGGAGTGTAGGGTTGCCGCCGCCACGCCGAAAGCCTTGCGCCGCCTCAGGAATGAGGCGTATTGGCGACAGAATCGCACAATTGACGCAGAACCATGCAGCTCCTGCATGCGCGGGGTGCAATTGATGCTATGATGGATGACGAGGCCCTCGGCGCACCGAAATGGAGCATGCAGCCGACCGGTTCGGCCGAAAAGTTCGGCCTCTCGGTTCGGCAGAAGGATTTCGTCACGCGATGCTCTACGACATCTACCAGGCTCAGGCGGATATGAGCCAGCCGATGCGCCGCCTCAGCCGCTCCTTCGTCGAGCTGATGCGCGGCGTTCCCGGGCTGCACGACAACAGCCTGTTCCTCAGCACGCTGACCGCGGCGCTCGACGTGATGGCCGATGCCGAGATCACCCACGTCCGGCCGCCGTTCGGCATCGCGGCCGTGCGCTCGGGCGGCCGCAGCGTCGCGGTGAGCGAGGAGATCGCCTGGAGCTCGCCGTTCTGCAGCCTGCTGCATTTTCGCAAGGCCGGGGCGGCGCCGCAGCCGAGGCTGCTCATCATCGCCCCGATGTCAGGGCATTTCGCGACGCTGCTGCGCGGCACGGTGCGCACGGCACTCGCCGATTACGACGTGTACATCACCGACTGGCATAACGCGCGCGACGTGCCGCTCGCCGCCGGTCGTTTCGGGCTCGACGAGTTCGTCGATCAGCTGCGCGCCCAGATGTCGTATGGCGGCGGCGGCTTTCACGTGCTCGCCGTCTGCCAGCCCGCGGTGCCGGCGCTGGCCGCCGCGGCGCTGATGGCCGAGGACGGGGACCCGGCGGAGCCGCGCTCGATCAGCCTGATGGCGGGACCGATCGACACCAGGGTCAGCCCGACCGCGGTCGACACGCTGGCGCTCGAGCACGATATCGCCTGGTTCGACAGCAACCTGGTCAGCCGCGTGCCCTGGCGCTTCAAGGGCGCCTTCCGCCGCGTCTATCCCGGTTTCCTGCAGCTCACCGCCTTTGTCTCGATGAACGTCGAGCGGCATTCCTCGAAACACTGGGACCACTACGAGAACCTGATACGCGGCGACGGCCAGTCGATCGCGTCGCACCGGGCGTTCTACAACGAATACCTCGCGGTGATGGACATGCCGGCCGAGTTCTACCTCGAGACGCTTGAGCGGGTGTTCCAGCGGCATGAGCTCGCGCGCGGGGAGTTCACGGTGCACGGCCGGCGCGTCGACCTTGGCAGGATACGGCGTCCCGGCCTGCTGACCATCGAGGGCGAGCTCGACGATATCTGCGCCATCGGCCAGACCAGCGCCGCGCTGGCTCTGTGCTCGGGCATCCCGGAGGCGCGCAAGCACGCGCACCTGCAGGCCGGCGTCGGGCATTACGGCGTGTTCAACGGCCGGCGCTGGCAAGCCGAAATCTATCCGCAGATGCAGTCATTGATTGCGGCGAACGAGGAACGTCAAGCGTAAGAGAAGTATAAGCAAGGCAAGGACTCTGCCCTTGACCCGCTGGGGTCGAGCGACCCCAGACCCGCGTCCATTAGAGTTTCCGCTTACGGACTTCCTGTCTTGCGAAGCATTGAAATGCGTCTCCGCTCTCGGAGGTGAGACAACGGCCTAAAATAAATGGATTTTAAAGGCTCCGCCTTTAATGGTGTCCAGAGGCGAAGCCTTGGCCTTGCCTTACCTTGCCCTGCTGCCCTGGCCTTCCCGGCAATCCCGGCTAGTCTCCGCCCAGGTATTTCGGAGACCGTGCCCCTTGCGCATGACCCTGCTGACCGCGACCGCTCTCTGCTGCCTTGCCGCAGCCGCCGACGCGAAGCCGTTCGCGCTCGACAGCACGCCGGGCCAGTTGCCCAAGACCGTGCTGCCGATGGCCTACGCCATCGACATCGTGCCTGACATCGACCGCGCCGCGTTCAGCGCCACCGAGGACGTGACGGTCGACGTGCGCGAGCCGACCGACCGCATCATCCTCAATGCGGCCGGCCTCACGATCACCGGCGCGACGCTGGACGGCAGCCAGCATCCCGAGATTGCCGAGGATGGGCGGGCCGAGACGGCGACGTTCAGCTTCGGCGCGCCGGTTCCGGCCGGGCGGCACCTCCTGCACGTCGCCTATTCCGGCCCGATCCCGCAGACGCCGAACGGCATCTATCGCGACGACTACACGGCGCGCGGCAAGGGCGAGCGCATGCTGGTCACCCAGTTCGAGGTGGCCGACGCGCGGCGGATGTTTCCGGGCTTCGACGAGCCGGTGTTCAAGGCGAAATACCGCCTGACGGTGACGCTGCCCGACGATCTCGCCGTGCTGTCGAACATGCCCGAGGCGAGCCGCGCGCCGGCCGGGCCGGGGCTCACCCGCATCACGTTTGCCGAGAGCCCGACGATGTCGAGCTACCTGGTCGCGTTGGTCGCCGGGCACCTCGCCGCGCTGCGCGACCGGGCGGGCGGCGCCGACATCGCGGTCTGGTCGCCCGCCGGGCAGGAGCAGAACGGCGCCGCGGCGCTCGCCGCCGCGACCAGCATCCTGCCGTACTACAACGCCTATTTCGCCACGCCGTATCCGCTGCCCAAGCTCGACCTGATCGCAATACCGGGCAACTACCAGGCCGGCGCGATGGAGAACTGGGGCGCCATCACCTACATCGACAACGCCCTGCTGTTTGATCCGAAGACCTCGTCGCCGCGCACCCGCGAGACGATCTATCTCGTCGTTGCGCACGAGATGGCGCATCAGTGGTCGGGCGACCTGGTGACGATGGCGTGGTGGGACGACATCTGGCTGAACGAGGGTTTTGCCACCTGGATGGAATTGAAGGCGACCGACCACTTCAATCCGGATTGGCAGATCTATCCGCGCCAGCACGAGGACCGCGAACGCGCGATGGCGTTTGACGCGCTGCCATCGACGCATCCGATGCACTACGCGATCAACGACCCGAGCGAGGCGAACACGATGTTCGACCTCATCAGCTATCAGAAGGGAAGCCAGATCATCCGCATGATCGAGGACTGGCTCGGCCCGGACGCCTTTCGCGACGGCATGCGCGCCTACATGCGCCAGCACGCCTACGCCAACACGACGAGTGCGGATCTATGGGCGGCGCTCGAGAGCGTGTCGCAAAAGCCGGTCGCCGAGATCGCCAGCGGCTTCACCGAACAGCCCGGCATTCCGCTGATCTCGGTTGCCACCGCCTGCCGCGACAACACGACGGTGGCGACGCTCACGCAGTCGCGCTTCGCGCTGCATGATCCGCACCCGAAACGTCAGACCTGGCAGGTGCCGGTCGACATCGTGGCCGTCGGCGGCGCGCCTGGCGACGCGCGGCAGACGGCGCTGGTCGGCGAGGCGCCGGTCGAGCTGCGGTTCACCGGCTGCGGCAATCCGATCAAGGGGAATGCCGGCGAGAACGGCTATTTCCGCACCCTCTACGCGCCGCCGGCGCTGGCCGCGCTGTCGGGCGGCTTCGCGGCGCTCAGCCAGACCGACCGGGTGAACCTGCTCGGCGACCAGTTCGCGCTGTTCGAGAGCGGGCGGCAGCCGCTTGGCAGCTGGCTCGACCTGCTCAGCCACCTCACCGACGAGGCCAGCTACGCCGTCTGGCACGACACGCTTGCCCACATCGCCCGCCTCGACCAGCTCGAGCGCGGCCTGCCGTCGCGCGGCGCCTGGCGGGACTACGCCCGCTCGCTGCTCAATCCCGAGCTCAACCGCCTCGGCTGGACGGTGCGCGACGGCGAGCCGGTGCTTGACACGCTGCTGCGCCCGGAGGTGATCCTCGCCCTCGGCCGGCTCGGCGACCCCGAGGTGGCGGCGCAGGCCGGCGCCCGCTACGCCGCGTTCGTCCGCGATCCGGCCAGCCTGCCGACGAGCCTGCGGGAGGCGGTGCTGATGGTGGTCGGCATGCATGCCGACCGCGCCACCTGGGAGGCGCTGCGCCGGGCCGGCGAGGCGGCGGGCGACACCGAGCAGAAGCTGCGCTACTTCGAGGCGATGGGCGCCGCGCACGACCCGGCGCTGATCGACGCCTACGTGCCGTTCGCCGCCTCCGGCGCCATCCCGAACGGACGCATCGGCTACATGCTGGCGACGGCGGCGCGCAACAGCGACGACCCGGCGCGGCTGTGGGCGGCGCTGCTGCCGGCTCAGTCGGCGATCCGGGCGCACCTCGCGCCGTGGTCGCAGACGTCGCTGCTGCCGCGCATCGCCGACGCGACCAAGGATCCGGCGATCGGCCAGGCGATGCTCGCCGACGCCTCGGCCTCGGCC
>CAXTSD010000067.1:0-9678 GCA_964246775.1 uncultured Acetobacteraceae bacterium
GATTGGTTCAGCTAAAGTGCCGGTCTCAATGACAGACTTTCCGAACCGACTCTAAGATCCAGGATGGGGGTGCCGCTCACGAAAGATCCTTGGATTGATATGCGAGAACAGGGAGTGAGAACCCTTCCTATATGTGCCTTCCAGACTTCACAACCATTCGGCCGCCTCGGAGTAGGGCGCCTGCGGTTAACAGCAGATCGAGGGCGGGCGGGCCGAGGCGGGCGACGCACGAAGGTTGATCACGGCAGCGCGAGATGCCTGGCGGAATCTACTTCCATGTGACACGATCTGTAGACGGTTACACATCGAGACATCTACAATCAAACTCATGAAGATATATGCTGAACGAGGTATACGATGATCCCGAAGCCGCTGAGTTTGATCGCGCGCGCAACTTCTCTGTTTTTGGTCGGGGTCTCTCCCCTGCTGGCGGGCGATGTTTCCGTGGGACAGGTAAATGGCCGCGGCGTGTTCCTGCAAAACAGCCAAGTCATAGACCTCCGAGGGGTGAACTATGATCTTCTCATACCCAATCTGAATCCGAGTAACCCAGGATATTATCACGGAGTATTCGATCCCTGTGTAGGAACCCAAAACTCATATCCTATTTGCTATGGAGATGGCTCGCAGGCTGAAGCCGTTATCAGATACATACATAGCTCTGGCTACAACTACATACGGGTGTTTCTAAGCTCAAACTATGCCAATCAGGGGTTTACTTACGACTTTGCGGGAGCAAACGTAGCGCCGACAAACACAATACCGCAAGAATATTGGTATAACATCGCTGATTTTCTTCAGAGGGCGGCGAACAATGGAATGCGTGTTATTCTAACTGGAGAGTATGTTCCAGCAAATTTCACTTACGACCACCTCACGTGCAGGAACAGCGGTATCTTGATAAATCCATGTGCAACGGGCGAGAACGAAGTGCTCTTTAATCCAAACTGGGCCGCAGCATATGCAACATTCTTCGCGACCTTGCTTTCCCGTTTGCAGACACAAACAATTTGGCCACAGGCGTTCTCAGCCATCATGGCCATCGATGTAAAACAAGAACTCTCAGTTCGTTCCAACGAAATGCCGTTGTCCAATACGTCGTTAACGAACCTCTCAATCGACAATGGGATTTACAACATGGCAGACTACAAATACGAGGTAGGATCTCGCCAAGTTTTTATAGACGATCTTACGAAGAACTTCTCTATTACTTTGCGGAACGCGATAAGAGGAGCCGATCCAACTAAGAGTATTCTTGTTGGCATGTAGGTTGTTCCGCCGGCGGCTCGGGGGCAGTCAAATGCTTACGGAGGTGCTGACGGTCCGACCGCGTGCGCACAGACGGACGTCTCTTGTGCGGGTTCATCGATATTTCCAGTGCGTCACGAGATTCTGGCTTTGTACGGACAAGTCGATTACACTGATATCCATGTCTACACTCAGTACGGAGATCCAGGATATATTGACAGAGCACTGCAGAGCGCCGGATTCTCCTATGGTAGTAGTGAGATAGAGCCTGTTTTGATGGGAGAATTCGGCTCTTACAGAGCAGGAGCAAACTCTATCCCATGGCCGGACGCTCAAACGGCGGCGGCTGGCCTACAGACACATGTCGACGAGAGTTGCCATTATGGTTTCAGCGGCTGGGGCCTTTGGACTTGGAGTAGCCAAAACTATAATGCGCCAGATAAATGGTGGTCGGCAATCATTCTCAATGCGAATGGTTCTCAGAACTCGCCAGCCATCAACGGGGCTTTAGCGCCAGCCGCTTGGTCCCCTCAATGCTAAGAATGGATCCTGGAGACGAAGAGTGCTCCCATGTCTGGAGGACGTGCAGCAGCCATCTCGCTAAAAAGACGTCAAACCACGTATTGACGAAAGGACCATCGAGGTGTCCGCGTTTTCCAGAGTGTTATACCAAACGCCTCTAGATACTTTCACTACGCAAACAAGCCGGATTTCAAAGGCTCCGCCTTTGATCGGGTCAAGGGCAGACAGCCCTTGCCTTGCTTCCGCTTGCCTTCACTTCTGTAGCAACATCTCGATCGCCCCCGCGATCGCCGCCGGCTTGGTTGTCGAGCCGAAGCGTTCCACGACGTGGCCATCCCGGTCGACCAGGAACTTGGTGAAATTCCACTTGATCGCCTCGCTGCCGAGCACGCCGGCGCGTTCGGTCTTGAGTAGTTTGTAGAGTGGGTGGGCGTTGGCACCGTTGACCTCGATCTTGGCGAACATCGGGAAGGTTATGCCGTATTGCGTCGTGCAGAACGCGGCGATGTCGGGGGCGTTGCCGGGTTCCTGGGCGCCGAACTGATTGCAGGGAAAGCCGAGCACGGCGAAGCGGTCGGGGCCGAAGCGTTTGTAGAGGGCCTCCAGACCCTCGTATTGCGGCGTAAAACCGCATTTGCTGGCGGTGTTGACGATCAGCAGCACGCGGCCGGCGTAGTCGGCGAGGGTGGTGGGCCGGCCGTCCAGAGTGGTTACGGATTGCTCGAATAGGCTGGGCATCGCGGGCTTACTCCTCGACGTCGAGAAAGAACTGGTCGGCTTCCTCGTCGTAATTGTAGAGCTCGGCGAAGCGGCCCCAGCTGATCACGGCTTTCAGCGTGTCGTCGGCGTAGTCGGGCGACATGTGGTCCTCGAGCTCGTCGCGGAAGCGCACGGCGGAGGCGCGGTGGTTCCAGCGTTCGTCGAGCACGCCGCGTATTGCCGCGGCGAGTTTCACCCGCTCGCGCAGGGCGGTCGCGAACAGCGCCTTGCGCTGGTCGGTGTCGGCGTGGACGAACTGGCGGCCGCTCTCGGTGAGCTTGATGTCACCTTCCTCGAGCAAGGCGAAGCCGACGAGCTGCAGCGCCTCGCCGAGCGGCAGCAGCTCGTCGATCTCGAGCTGCAGCGCGGCGGCGAGCGGCGGGAGGTCGGCGCGGCCGGAATAGGCTTCGCTCGCCAGGGTTTCGAGCAGGCCGGCCATCAGGTTGGTCGAGACCGGGTGCAGTGCGACCGTCATCGGGTCGACCGGGGTGTCGCTCGGGGCGGGGACGGAGGTCGCGCGTCGGGTCATCAGGGCGTAGATGTCGTCGACGAACTTGCGGAACGCCGCGTCGTGGCGGTTGCGCGGGTGCGGGAAGGGGACGCGCAGCTCCTGGGCGACGCGGCCGGGGTTCGACGAGAACACCAGGATGCGGTCGCACATCAGCACCGCCTCCTCGATGTTGTGGGTGACCATCAGCACCGAGCGCACCGGCAGCTTGCGCTCCATCCACAAATCGATGAGGTCGGTGCGCAGGGTCTCGGCGGTCAGCACGTCGAGCGCCGAGAACGGCTCGTCCATCAGCAGCAGGTCGGGGTGGACGACCAGCGCGCGGGCGAGGCCGACGCGCTGGCGCATGCCGCCCGACATCTCTTTCGGGTAGGCGCTCTCGTAGCCGCCGAGGCCGATCAGGTCGATCGCCGATTCCGCCCGCTCGCGGCGCACGACGCGGGCGACACCCTGGGCCTCGAGGCCGATCTCGACGTTTTCCCGCACGGTGAGCCAGGGGAACAGGGCGAAGCTCTGGAACACCATGGCGACGCCGGCGGCGGGGCCGTGCAGCTTCGCACCACGCCAGATCACCTCGCCGGCGGTCGGGCTCAGCAGGCCGGAGACGATGCGCAGCAGGGTCGACTTGCCGGAGCCGGAGCGGCCGAGCAGGCCGACGATCTCGCCCGATTGCAGCGTCAGGTCCACACCGTCGAGCACGATGAAGTCGGCGTTGCTGTCTTTCGCGTAGGCCTGCCGGATGTGGCTGACCTGCAGCAGCGGGGCGTTGGTGACGGCGGTGTCCATGCGTGGCGCTCCTCGGATGGCTACAGTGTCAGCCGCCGGCTCGCATAGGTGAAGAGCGGCCGCCACAGCACGCGGTTGAAGGCGAGGACGAAGCCGGACATCACGACGACGCCGAGCACGATCCTGGGGCTGTTGCCGTCCTCCGTCGCCTGCGCGATGTAGGCGCCGAGCCCGTGCGCGGTGAGCTTCGTGCTGCCCCAGGAGGCGACCTCGGCGACGATCGCGGCGTTCCACGAGCCGCCGGAGGCGGTGATCGCGCCGGTGATGAAATACGGGAACACGCCGGGCAGGATCACGCGGCGCCACCACAGCAGCCCGCCGACGCGAAAATTGCGCGCCGCCTCCCGCAGGTCGCCAGGGAAGGCGGCGGCGCCGGCGATGACGTTGAACAGGATGTACCACTGGGTGCCGAGCACCATCAGCGGGGTGAGCCAGATCTCCGGGTTGAGGCGCCAGTGCACGATGGCGACGACGAAGATCGGGAAGAACAGGTTGGCCGGGAACGCCGCCATGAACTGCACCACCGGCTGCGCGCGCCTGGCCCAGCGCGGCTTGAGGCCGAGCCAGACGCCGACCGGCACCCAGATCACGGTCGCGATCGCCATCAGCACGATGACGCGGGCGAGCGTATAGGTGCCGAGCAGCAGCGCGGTCGCGAGATCGGACCAGGCGAGGCTGGCGGCGCAGAAGCTCGCGATCCGGTAGAGCGCGGCGGCGGAGACCAGGGCGATGGCGGCGAAGAACAGCCCGTCGACCACACGCGACGGGGTGTTGCGCGATCTCGGCCGGGTGCGGCTCTGCCACGAGAGCCTGGCGCCGGTGAACCGGGCGAAGCCGCCGGCGAGGGCGTCGGCGGCGAGTCGGAGCAGCCGGGTGCGGCGCAGCAGCGCCAGCACCCAGGGGTCCTCCGCCGTCTCGCCTGGCGTGGTCTCGAAGCGGAACTTTGCCGACCAGGCGACCAGCGGGCGGAACAGCAGCTGGTCGTAAAGCAGGATCACCACCAGCATGGCGCCGATCGCGTAGCCGACGGCGGCGATGTCGCGACGGTCGAGCGCGGTCGCCACGTAGGAGCCGATGCCTGGCAGCTTCCAGGTGGTGGCGCCGACCGAGACCGCCTCGGAGGCGACGACGAAGAACCAGCCGCCCGACATCGACATCATGGTGTTCCACACGAGGCCCGGCATGGCGAACGGCACGTCGAGCCGCCAGAAGCGTTGCCAGGCGGTGAGGCGGAAGCCGCGGCACGCCTCGTCGAGGTCGCCGGGCACGGTGACCAGCGACTGGTACATCGAGAACGCCATGTTCCAGGCCTGGCTGGTGAAGATCGCGAAGATTGCGGCGAGCTCGGCGCCGAGCGTCTGGCCGGGGAACAGGCTCATGAAGAACACGGTGGTAAACGAGAGGAAGCCGAGGATCGGCACCGATTGCAGTATGTCGAGCAGCGGGATCAGCACCATCGCGGCGCGCCGGCTTTTCGCCGCCCAGGTCGCGTAGGTGAAGGTGAAGATCAGCGAGAACAGCAAGGCGGCGAACATGCGCAGCGTGGTGCGCAGCGCGTAGCCGGGCAGGTAGGCGGGGTCGAGGTGGATCACCATGGCGGCGTCGGCGGGGAGCGGCTGCAGCGTGCCCTGTGCCGCATGGGTGACGGCGACGAGCAGCCCGACGATGCACAGCATGGCGGCGGCGTCGATCAGGTTGGGCAGGCGGCGCGCCGAGGCGAAGGCGGGAAAGACCGTTTCGGACATGCCAGTTTCCCAGGGCGAGGTGTCGGGCGAGGTTTTGGGCGAGGTTTTGGGCGTTGGGCGCGCCGTCGCGCTCTACTCCGGCGCACCCCGTCTGTCACCCGCAACAGCTGTGGCATTTTGGTGACGGTTCAGGTCTGTCGAGTCGCGAGGCGCCACCGAGGTCGGCGCGGCGCCCTGCCTGCCGCCTACCTGCCGCCTACCTGCCCCTTGGCCGGCGCCGGGCGGGAGATGCTGCTCGAATAGGCCGGCACGGCGTTGACCGACAACGGCTTGATCAGCCGATAGGCGTTTCGCATCGAGCGCAGCATCTCGGCGCGCGAGGCGTAGCCGGCTTTCGGGCCGAAGAGCCGCCAGCGGCTTCTCGCGGCCCTGCGGCTGAAGAACGGGTTGCCCGGCGTCTTGTAGTTCATCGTCGCGACCTGGTTGTCCTGATAACCGGTGTAGTCAAGATACAGGCACGTCCTCAGCCCCTGATACTTGTAAAGCCAGGCGATCTTGCCGCTGCCGTTCCTGAAGTAGCAGTCCTTGATATCGGCGACCAGATTGTTGTCGGCCCGATATTCGTTGCTGATCTGCTGCATCCATTGCCAGTAGTCTGGCGGCATCGGCGGGTTGTAGGTCGCCGCTGCCGCCGGCTCGAGGCGCGACGTTGCCGCCTCGGCCGGCGCGGGTGCGGCCGCGAGCGCTGACGGAGCCGCAGAGGGGGCCGGCTCGTGAGAGACGCAGCCCGCCGTCAGCGCAGCCAGGCAGAGACCCGCGCTAAGCCGCATTCTCGTCGACGTCCCGGTGGTGGATCATGGCGCGTTCAGGCGGCCCTCCCGACATCAGTCCAGTAGCCGCGAGACCCCGACGACGCAACGATCCGTCCGGGTTCGGCGCCGGGCTAGAGCATGTCCGGTTCACATTCGTTCACCGGCCCTGCTCTAGCCGTTGTAGGAGCGGCTGATGGAACGTTTCAGGTTGACCCAACCTGAAACGATCAGGCGCTAACGCTCGCGATGCAGCAGCCGCCGGATGACGCGGCGCAGGTCATAGAAGAAATACCAGCCGAAGGCGGCGCCCCAGAGCAGCACGGCGATGAGGGCGAGTATCCAGTTCACCCTGGCTGTCCTTCGCTTAATTGTATCAGGACTGGCATCACGGCAATCGACGGCATGGTGTCACCTCCTCGACTACACCTTTAAC
The DNA here is from genome assembly GCA_964246775.1 of uncultured Acetobacteraceae bacterium. Taxonomy (GTDB): domain Bacteria; phylum Pseudomonadota; class Alphaproteobacteria; order Acetobacterales; family Acetobacteraceae; genus CAXMMR01. The sequence goes on from CAXTSD010000067.1 coordinate 6,754, forward strand.
GTGCAGAACTTACCAGTTCCTACCGGCGACTGTCATCAGCGCGTCATGGTGACGGGCCGGACGACGCTGATCTCGTTGCGGCAACGACCACCGTCCGGTAGCGTGCGGTCACGGTCAACCGGCGAGCTGCACAATGCCGGCACCGTGAGTGGGAGCGTGTACCGGTCAGTGCACGAACGTTCAACCGAGACGCCGGTCAGCCGGGCGGAGACCCGGACGGTGCGCCTCACACGAGAGGTATGGATCCATGCTGAATGGCACGGTCAAATGGTTCAACCCGACCAAGGGCTACGGCTTCATCGCGCCCGATAGCGGCGGCAAGGACATCTTCGTCCACATCAGCGCCGTGCAGAAGGCCGGGCTGCGCAACCTCAACGAGGGCCAGAAGGTCGGCTTCGAGGTCGAGCAGCAGCAGAACGGGCGGGCGGCGGCGGTCAACCTGTCGGACGCGCCCTGACCTGGCGAGCCTGACGCGGCGCGCCGGACGCCGACGGCTTGCCCGGCGCCGCGATCGGGCACCACTCTTGATAGAACCGGCCTTGATAGAACCGGCGCGCGCGTCTAGGAGCGTGCGTCCGGTTCGCTGCGTGCACGCGGACGCGACTGCCGATGACCATCGCGCGCGCCGATGCGTGCCTCTAAGGACAGTGAACACAGGACGTGGAACAGTTACGCACCACCCCGCACAGCGCGCTTGACGCTGACGCCGTCCGTGCCGCCTACCGGCGCTGGGCCGGCGTCTACGATGCGGCGTTCGGCGGCGTCTCCGCGTTTGGCCGGCGCCGCGCCGTCGCCGCGGTCAACGGGCTCGACGCCGTGCACGTGCTCGAGGTCGGGGTCGGCACCGGGCTTGCCCTGCCGCATTACGACCCGGCCAAGCGCCTGACCGGCATCGACCTGTCGGCCGAGATGCTCGCGCGCGCGCATGAGCGGGTGGCCAAGGACCGGCTGCTCAACGTCGAGGCGCTGCGGGTGATGGATGCCGAGCAGACCGACTTCTCCGACGGCGCGTTTGACGTCGCGGTGGCGATGTTCGTCGCCTCGGTGGTGCCGAGCCCGAAGCGCCTGCTGGCCGAGATGCGTCGCGTCGTGCGGCCTGGCGGCCACATACTGATGGTCAACCACTTCGCCGCCGAGCGCGGGCCGCGCTGGTGGGCGGAACGGGCGCTCGCCCCGGCCTCGCGGGCGCTCGGCTGGCACCCGGATTTCTCGATGCGCAGCTTCCTCTCCGAGGCCGAGATCGCGAGCGCGGCGGTCGAGCCGGTGTCGCCTGGCGGGCTGTTCACCCTGGTCCGGCTGCGCAATTGAGGCAACTCTGGAGCGCCCTCGCGGTGGAGGGGCTTGCCGCGGCGACAACCCGCCTATCTTGATCTAGGGCGAGCGGTCCGATAGGCACGGGCCACGATGCGGCCGGACGATCGCGGCCGACCCAAAGCGGGAACGAGGCTCATGCAGGCTTTCCGACGGCGCGGCGCCGCTTTCCTGGCCGGGCTCGCGTCCCTCGCGCTCCTGGCAGGCCCGGCCTGCGCCCAGACGCCGCAGCCCTGGCAGCTCGGCATGCAGACGGCGCACAGCCCGGTCGAGGCGCACATCCAGTCGCTCAACCTGCTGGTGACGATCATCATCGTCGCCATCACGGTGTTCGTCGCCGGGCTGCTCGGCTACGTGATCTGGCGGTTTGACGCGAAGCGCCATCCGGTCGCGAGCCGGGTCAGCCACCACTCGCTGCTCGAGATCGCCTGGACGGTGCTGCCGGTGCTGATCCTGGTGGTGATCGCGATCCCGTCGTTCCGCCTTGTCTATTACGAGGATCGGACCTTCGATCCGGACATGACGATCAAGGTCACCGGCCATCAGTGGTATTGGGAATACACCTACGCCGATGCCGGCAACCTGCATTTCGAGAGCTACATGGTGCCTGAGGACCAGCTGAAGCCGGGCCAGCTGCGCCAGCTCACCGTCGACAACCAGCTCGTGCTGCCGGCCGGCAAGAAGGTGCGCATACTGACCACCAGCGGCGACGTGATCCACTCGTTCTTCATCCCCTCGCTCGGCGTGCAGCGCTACGCGATCCCCGGCCGCACGATCGAGACCTGGGTCGAGGTCGACCGTCCGGGTGACTATTATGGCGAGTGCAACCAGATCTGCGGCACCAACCACAGCGCCATGCCGATCAGCATCCACGCCGTGCGCCCGGACGAGTTCCAGGCCTGGCTCGCCACCGCCAAGACCAAGTTCAGCAGCGCGACGCCGGCGGGCAACACCCGCCTCGCACTCGCGACGGAGCACTGAGAGATGTCCGCAACCGCACGCGACACCGGCCACGATCTCGCCCATCACCATGACAGCGGGCACGGGCATCACCCGACATTCGCGCAGCGCTGGCTGTTCAGCACCAACCACAAGGACATCGGCACCCTCTATCTGATCTTCGCAGTCTGCGCCGGGATCATCGGCGGCATACTGTCGATCATCATGCGGGCGCAGCTGCAGCACCCGGGCAACCACCTGGTCGCGAGCGGCCAGGAGTGGAACACGATCGTGACCGCGCACGGTCTGATCATGATCTTCTTCACCGTGATGCCGGCGATGATCGGCGGCTTTGGCAACTGGTTCGTGCCGATCATGGTCGGCGCGCCGGACATGGCGTTCCCCCGCCTCAACAACATCAGCTTCTGGCTGCTGGTGCCGGCCTTCGCGCTGATCCTGACCGGGCTGTTCCTCGGCGAGAGCGGCACCGGCTGGACGCTGTATCCGCCGCTGTCCAACAGCACCTACGAATCCGGCCCGGGCATGGATTTCACCCTGTTCGCGCTGCATCTGGCCGGCGTCAGCTCGCTGCTCGGGGCGATCAATTTCATCACCACGATCTTCAACATGCGCGCGCCGGGCATGACGCTGCACAAGATGCCGCTGTTCGTGTGG
>CAXTSD010000068.1:0-2724 GCA_964246775.1 uncultured Acetobacteraceae bacterium
GCCCTGTTGCGCGGCGGCGGCCCACACCGTCATCGCCCCGGCAAGCCTGGCCGCCGTCTCGCTGCCGGCCTGCAGCGCCTCGCGATTGCGCTCGGCGGGCGGAAAATGCGCGATCACGCGGCCGATGACGGTCGCGATGCGCTGGCTGACGCCGCCAAAGGTCCCATACTGGTGCTTGTCCGGCGCGCGGCCGTGACCGACCACTGATGATATTGCCGCCCCTGATCCTCCCAACTCACCCGCCGACCCTCCAAAAAGGAACGGCATCCTAGTCAGCCGGGTGGCTCGTCCCAACCGTTGCGTCCCGCTTGGCGGGACGGCAATGGCTCAGCCGCGCCTCACGCGCCGGGTTGGCCGGCGGCGGCGCGCGAAACAAAGACTCTGAGAATTTACCAGGGGTCGCGATCAGCGAGCCCTGGTCTCACGCGTTCAGCCGGAACAGCAAGGCCGAGCGCTCGGTCACCATGTAGGCGTCGCCGATCTCGAACGAGGCTTCGGTCGTGTCCTCCTCGACACCGGTGTCAAACAGCAGCGTCCAGTGCCGGCCGTCGGTGCAGTCGGGCAGCACGAACCCCAGCGCCTTGTGGTCGGCGTTGAGGATCAGCAGCAGCGTCACGTCGCTGCCACGCCGGCGTATGCCGGTCGCCTGCGCCCGGCCGTCCATCAGCATGCCGAAGCAGCGCAGCTCCACGTCGTTCCAGTTCTCGAGCGCCATCCCGCGCCCATCCGGCGCGATCCAGGTGACGTCGCGCGAGCCGACCGTCTCGATGAACTCGCCGGTCATGAAGCGCGTGCGCCGCAACAGCGGGTAGTCGCGCCTGAGCCCGGCGAGGAATTTCACGAACGCGGCGAGGCGCCGCCCGGCGGGCGGAATGTTCCAGTCGAGCCAGGAGATCTCGTTGTCCTGACAATAGGCGTTGTTGTTGCCGCCCTGGCTGCGGCCGAACTCGTCGCCGGCGAGCAGCATCGGCGTGCCCTGCGACAGCAGCAGCGTGGCCAGCATGTTGCGCATCTGCCGGTCGCGTTTCGCGAGCACCGCCCGCTCCGCCGTCGGCCCCTCGACGCCGTGGTTCCAGCTCGTGTTGTTGTCGGTGCCGTCGCGGTTGCCCTCGCCGTTCGCCTCGTTGTGCTTTTGCGAATACGAAACGACGTCGGCGAGCGTGAAGCCGTCATGCGCGGTGATGAAGTTGACCGAGGCGTAGGGCTTGCGGCCACGGCGGTTGTAGATGTCGGCCGAGGCGCAGAGCCGGCGCGCCAGCTCGCTCGCCGGCGCCTCGCCCTTCCAGAATCCGCGCACCGCGTCGCGATAGGTATCGTTCCACTCGGCCCAGCCGGGCGGAAACGCGCCGAGCTGATAGCCGCCTGGCCCGACATCCCAGGGTTCCGCGATCAGTTTTACCCGCGACAGCACCGGGTCCTGGCGGCAGCTGTCGAGAAAGCCGTGCCGCTCGTCAAAGCCGGTCGCCTCGCGGCCAAGCACCGGTGCGAGGTCGAAACGGAAACCGTCGACATGCATCTCGAGCGCCCAGTAGCGCAGGCTGTCGGTCACCATCTGCAGCACCCGCGGGTGGCTCACGTCGAGCGTATTGCCGCAACCGGTGTCGTTCACGTAGCGCCGGTGGTCGCCGGCCTGCAGGCGATAATACGAGAAGTTGTCGATGCCGCGGAACGACAGCGTGGCGCCGCGCTCGTTGCCCTCGGCGGTGTGGTTGTAGACGACGTCGAGTATCACCTCGAGCCCGGCGTCATGCAGGCGGGCGACCATCTCCTTGAACTCGGAAAACGCGAAATCCGGCACCCGGGCGTAGCGCGGGTCGGGCGCGAAGAAGCCGATCGTGTTGTAGCCCCAGTAGTTCGACAGGCCCTGCTCGACCAGGAAGTCGTCATCGATGAAGGTGTGCACCGGCAGCAGCTCGACCGAGGTCACGCCGAGGTCGCGTATGTGGTGCACCACCTCGCGCATCGCCATGCCGGCGAAGGTGCCGCGCGAGGCCGCCGGCACGCCGGGGTGGCGCATCGTGTAGCCGCGCACATGCGCCTCGTAGACGATCATCCGCTCCCAGGGCACGCGCGGCGCGCTCTCGCGCCCCCAGGTGAAGGCCGGGTCGATCACCCGGCATTTCGGCATGAAGGCGGCGCTGTCCGAGGTGCTGAAGCTGAGGTCGCCCGCCGGATCGCCGAGCGCGTAGCCATGCACCTCCGGCCCCCAGCGCAGCTCGCCGATGTGGGACTTCGCATACGGGTCGAGCAGCAGCTTGTTCGGGTTGAAGCGGTGCCCGGCGCAGGGCTCGTACGGCCCGTGCACGCGGTAGGCGTAGATCGTGCCGGGCCGGGCGTCGTGCACGTAGCCGTGCCAGATCTCGTCGGTATATTCCGGCAGCTCGATGCGCTCGAGCTCGCTCTGCCCACGCTCGTCGAACAGGCAGAGCTCCACCTTCGTCGCGTGCGCCGAGAACAGCGCGAAGTTGACGCCGAGCCCGTCCCAGGTCGCGCCAAGCGGATGCGGCAGACCTTCGGACAGGCGTGATCTGGTGGCCAAGGGCGGCGCTCCGGTCGTTCCAGCCGCCCGAACGTCGCCGCAACCCCCGCCGGACGCAAGCTCCGTTCGCGCCGGAGCGGGACAGGTTGCGAAAAAGGCGAGGGCTCTGCCCTCGACCCGCTGGGGCCAGTAGGCCCCAGACCCCTTTTTGTAAGAAAAACTTGTAATTTTATAAAGTCATAAAT
>CAXTSD010000068.1:2746-9650 GCA_964246775.1 uncultured Acetobacteraceae bacterium
ACAACGCCGCCGTTTTTGTGGGGTTCACGCCCCCCCCCCCCTTGCCTTGCCTTATCTTATTACGTGGTCTTACGCTCGCCCGAGGCAAGTTCCGGCAGCAGCGGCAGCAGCGAGTGCAGGTCGCGCTCGGCGACGCAGCACAGGTAGAACTCCGCCGCACCCGGCCACTGGTCCTCGCCCGATCCCTGGCTGGGGATTGCCTGGCCGTGCACCTCCTGGCCAGGCGCCTGCCTTGCGCGCGGCAAGCCGTCGGCGCCGAGTGGCAGGGCGGTCAGCCCGAGATCGCCGTAGACCTTGAGCAGCGACCGGCTCGCCCGCCACACCGCCGCCGAGCGGCCCTCCTGCTCGGCGAGGTCGCGCAGCCGCCAGATCGCCGACAGCCGGTCGCTCATCGTCCCTGCCGGATCGCCGAGCGCGAGCAGCACCCGCCCGGTGCGCCGGAACACCAGTGCGGCGCGCGACTGCTCGCCGAACACCACCCCGTCGGCCCGCGCCGGCGGCAGCCCGCCGAGCATCGCGTAGCGCACCCGCTGGTCGGAGGTCCACGGCAGCACCTGCACCCGGCCGGGATGCATCAGCCGCCACAACCCGAGCAGGCCGAACCCGACGGTGAGCCCGACGGCGAGCCGCACGCTGTTAGGCACCTGGCGCGACAGCACGATCTGCCACCAGCTGGTGCGCGACAGCAGCCGCACATGCGGCTCGAACGCGGCGAGCCACAGGATCGAGCCGAGCAGGGCGGCGAACGGCACCACGGTGGAGGCGTGCAGCGGATGGCTGAGCAGCCGCGCCGGCCGGTAGTACGCGGTGCGGAACGGCGCCAGCAGCAGTGCTGCGAACACCAGAGCGAGCACGATCCACAGCGAGGTATCCTCGATCGCCTCCACCCCGGCGGCGACCAGCAGCAGCACGATCGTCGCCCCCCAGGCGAGCGTCACCCGCTGCGCGAGCCCGATCGCCAGCACCATCAGCGCCGCCCCGAGCAGCGACGGCACGTATTGCCCGGCATCGACGGCGATCTCGGCCAGATCGGGGTCGATCCAGGAGAAGTCGGGCGTCGGGTCGAGCAGGCCGAGCATCAGCAGCATGGCGCCGCACAGCATCACCACACCCGTCGCCGCCGCGGTCGCGAAATCCGGCTCGCTCCAGCGCGGCTTGCCCGGCCGCGGCCTCGCATCGGCCGCGACGGCGGCGGCGGCGCGGCCGACCATCGTCCGCCCGCGCAGCAGCAGCTCGTTGGCCGAGAACAGCCCGCCGGCGATGAACAGCGGGATCACGTAGTAGAGCAGGCGGAAGACGGCGATCGCGCCCAGCGCCTCGGCCGCCGGCAGATGCGGCTCGAGCCCGAGCAGCATCGCGCTGTCGAACACGCCCAACCCGCCGGGCAGGCTGGCCGCGAGCCCGGCGGTGTAGGAGGCGAGATAGATCGCAAGGAAGCGCAGGTAGCCAAGGCCGGACGAGCCCGGCAGCAGCGCAAAGAAGATCGCCGCCGTCACCGCGACGTCGAGTGTGGCGAGCAGCACCTGCACCACCGCCATCCGCCAGCCGGGCAGCACGACGACGTGGCCGTTGAGGCGCACCGTGCCGAACAGCCTGGTCCAGGTGACGTAGGCGGCGACCAGCAGCCAGGCGAGGCCGCCCGCCAGGTGCAGCAGCCACGGCGGCAGCTGGCCGAGCAGCGGCACGGCACTCGGTTCGAGGAACAGGATCGCGCCGCCGAGCACGAGGCCGCCGAGCCCGTAGGTCAGCGAGCAGAACCCCACCACCTTGCCGATCTGCAGCGGCGACAGCCCCCAATGCGCATACAGCCGGTAGCGCACCGCCGCCCCCGACACCGCGGCGAAGCCGAGATTATGCGCCAGCGCATAGGCGCAGAACGAGGCGAAGGCGGTGCGCCGGAACGACACCCGCTGGCCGGCATAGATCGTCGCCAGCCGGTCGTAGAAGGTCAGCACGCCATAGGCGGCGACGGTCCAGCAGCCGGCGATCACCAGCGCCCGGCGCGGTATCGCCTGCAGGGCGGCGCCGATGTCGTGCAGGCTGAGCTGGCGGAACTCGCGCTGCACCACCCAGATTGCGCCGAGCAGCAGGCACACGCCGAGCACCGCCGGCAGATGCCGCAGCCAGCGCACCCGGCCGACGGCGGGCAGCGCCTCGGGATCCTGGCCCTGCCGCCTCGCGCTGCCCATCCTAGCGCCTGATCGTTTCAGGTTGGATCAACCTGAAACGTGAATCAGCCGCTCCTACAACAGCTAGAGCAGGGCCGGTGAACGAATGTGAACCGGTCATGCTCTAGCCGGACGCACCGGCCTCCTCCACAAGCCCCCCGGCGAGCGCCTGATCGATCAGCGCAATAGTCTCGCCGATGCCGTAGAGTGCGATGAAGCCGCCGAAACGCGGCCCCTCGGACTGGCCGAGCAGCACCTGGTAGAGGCAGCCGAACCAGTCGCGCAGGGCGGCGAAGTGGCGGTTGCCGACGTCGTAGACCAGCGTCTGGATATCCGACCCGTCGAGACTGTCCGGCAGCCCGGCAAGCGTCGCGCCGAGATCGGCGAGCGCCGCCCGCTCGACCGCATCCGGCGCCCGATACGCCTTTTCCGGCCGCACGAAATCCTGGTAGTAGGCGATCGCGTGCTCGATCAGCCGCGCCAGGAACGGCTGCGCCGCAGCGTCCGCCCCCGGCGCATAACGCCGCAGGAAGCCCCAGACCATCTCCGGCGTCTCGGCGTTGACCACCGAAACCAGGTTGAGCAGCATCGCGAAGCCGACCGGCGAGGCGACCGGTTCGTTGCGGCCGGCGCCAAAAATGTGCCAGGCCGGGTTGGCCGCCGCCTCCGGCAGGCGCTGTCCCCGCAGCTTGTCCGCGTTGGCGACGATCTCGTCGACGGCGCGCGGGATCACGTCGAAATGCAGGCGTTTCGCACGGTGCGGCTGGTTGTACATGAACTGCGACAGGCTCTCCGCCGGGGCGTAGCGCAGCCAGTCATCGACGGACAGGCCATTGCCCCTTGACTTGCTGATCTTCTGCCCGTTCTCGTCGAGGAACAGCTCGTAGGTGAAGCCGAGCGGCGGTGGGCTGCCAAGGATCGTGCAGATCTTCGACGACAGCCTGACGCTGTCGATCAGGTCCTTGCCGGACATCTCGTAGTCGATGCCGAGCGCGTGCCAGCGCATCGCCCAATCCGCCTTCCACTGGCATTTCGCACCCCCGCCGGTGACCGGCGTCTCGAACCGCTCGCCTTGCCCGTCGCGCCAGACCACCGTGCCGGCATCGGCGTCGACCCGCTCGATCAGCACCTGCATCACCTGCCCGGTGCGCGGGTGGATCGGCAGGATCGGCGAGTACGTCGCCCGACGCTCCGGCCCGAGCGTCGGCAGAACGACCGCGACGATCTCGTCATGCGCCTCCAGCACCCGACGCAGCGCCGCGTCGAAGCGCCCCTCGCGATAGTAGTCAGTGGCGGAGGCGAACTCGTAATCGAAGCCGAACCGGTCGAGAAAGCGCCGCAGCTCGGCATTGTTGTGCGCGCCGTAGCTGTCATGGGTGCCGAACGGGTCGGGAACCCGGGTCAGCGGCTGGCCGAGATGACGGAGCAGCATCTCCCGCTCAGGCACGTTGTCCGGTACTTTTCGCAAGCCGTCCATGTCGTCGCTGAAGGCGAGCAGCCGCGTCCTCTGCCCGGTCAGCGCCTCGAAGGCGCGCCGCACCCAGCCGGTGCGCGCCACCTCGCCGAAGGTGCCGATATGCGGCAGGCCGGAGGGACCATACCCGGTCTGAAACAGCACCGCCGGCTTGTCGAGCACGTTCGCCCGGCCGGCAAGCTTCTGCGCCTCCTCGAAAGGCCAGGCCTTCGGGTGCGGTTCGGACGGATCAAGCATCGGGCGTTCGGACATGCCGCCCCGAGCCTAGCCCAGCCGAAGCATGAGGGCGAGACTGGCAGGCAAGCGTTGTTTTCGTGGCCTGCTCATCCAAGAAGTGCGAAGGCGAACTTCTGGGCAGGCCTAGTCGGCGTTGTGGGCGCTATCGCCTCCGGTCACGTCGAAGCTGGCACCGCTGATCATCCGCGCCGCATCCGAGGCCAGGAAGACGTAGGTATGCGCGACCTCCGCCGGCGGCACGAACGCCATGCCGAGCGGCGTCTTGCCGGCCTGCGCCTCGACCGCCTTCGGCTCGAGCGGGCCTGGCGGCACCTGCCCGCTGCCTTCGAGCAGCGCCTGGGCGTAGCGGCTGTCGTTTCGGGTAAGCGGGGTGTCGATCAACCCGGGGATGACGGCGTTCACGGTGATGCCGAACGGGCCGAACTCGAGTGCCGCCGACTTCATCAGCCCGAGCAGCCCCCACTTGCTCGCCGAATAAGCGCTGCCGTTTCGCATGCCGTGCCGGCCCTGCGTCGAACCGGTGACGATGATGCGTCCGCTCCTGTGGGTGTGCATCACCGGCGCGAAGGCGCGTATGGTGTTGGCGGTGCCGGTCAGGTTGATGTCGATCTGGTCCGACCACTCGGCGTCCGTCATGTCGAGCAGGCTGGCGAAGGACTGGATGCCGGCGACCGCGGCCAGAATGTCGATCCGGCCGCCGGTCTGTCCCTCCGGGCCGTCGGTGATGCTCTCGGCGATCCGGCGCAGCAGCGCGATATCGCGGATGTCGGCCGTCTCGCCGCGCCAGCGCGCGCCTGCCGCCTCGACCAGCCGCCCGGTCGCGGCGAGGTCGTCGCCGGTGGTGATGTCGTAGCGTTGCGCGGCGCTGACCCGGCTCGCGGCGTCGATGCCGAGCACGGCGGCGCCCTCGCGGGCGAATGCCACCGCCACCTCGCGGCCGATGCCTCGCGCGGCACCGGTCACCACCGCCATCCGCCCCTCCAGCTGCCTGCTCATCCGCGCTCTCCCCCGCTTGCCCGGCAACGCCGCCGCCGCCGCCGCGGTTCGCCGCCCCGCGGTTTAAGTCCCCGGTTTACCACCCAGGTTCACGACCCCGGTTTACCGCCCCGGTTTACGACCCCCTGGCAACATGCGATTGCCGCCCACATAGTCACTCGCCCGGCGAGGCCTGATCGCCGGGCGGCCGACGCCTGCCACCGCCCACGGCGCACCCGTCGCGCCCCTTCCCGGAGTGATGCCGCAGCGATGACGAGCCGAGACAGACGCAGCAAGGCCGCCACCCGGGACAGACGAGCCGCCGCATGAGCAAGAGCATCGGCATCGTCGGCGCCGGCCCGGGCGGCCTCGCCGCCGCGATGCTGCTCGCTCAGGCCGGCGCCCGCGTCACCCTCTACGAGCGGCAGGAGCGCGTCGGCGGCCGCTCGGCGAGCCTGTCCTGCACCGCCGAACCCGGCACCTTCCACTTCGACACCGGGCCGACCTTCTTCCTCTACCCGCGCGTCCTGCAGGATGTGTTTGCCGCCTGCGGCATGACGCTCGCCGACGAGATCGAGATGATCCGCCTCGATCCGCAGTACAAGCTCACCTTTGAACAGACGGGCGACCAGACGGGCGACCAGGCGGGCCAGCCGGGTGCCGCGATCACGGCGTGGAGCGACATGAGCCGCCTCGCCGAGGAGGTCGCCCGTCTGTCGCCGGCGGATGCCGCCGCGCTGCCGCGCTTCATGGCCGACAATCGCGCGAAGCTCGCCGCCTTCCGCCCGGTGCTGGAAAGCGCCATGCACGGCCTGCGCTCGCTGGCCACCGGGCCGATGATCAAGTCATTGCCGCTGCTGCGCCCGCACCGCACCGTGGACAGCGACCTCGCCACCTACTTCAAGGACCCGCGCGTCCGGCTCGCCTTCTCGTTCCAGTCGAAATATCTCGGCATGTCGCCGTTCCGCTGCCCGAGCCTGTTCACCATCCTCGCCTTCATGGAATACGAGTACGGCGTCTACCATCCGCGCGGCGGCTGCGGCGCGCTGATGCAGATGATGGCCGACCGCGCCCGCGACCTCGGCGTCGACATCCGCCTCGCCGAGCCGGTGGAGGCGATGGAGTTCGCCGGCCGCCGCGTCACCGGCATCCAGACCCGGCGCGGGCTGACCAGGCACGACGCAGTGGTGATCAACGCCGATTTCGCCAACACGATGCGCAGCCTGGTGCCCGACGCGCTGCGCCGGCGCTGGACCGACGGCAAGCTCGCCGGCAAGAAGTTTTCCTGCTCGACCTTCATGCTGTATCTCGGCCTGGAGGGCACCTATGACGAGCTGCCGCACCACAGCATCTTCCTGTCCGAAGACTACCGCCGCAACATCGCCGAGATCGAGGCGGGAGCGGCGCCGGCCGACCCGTCCTTCTACGTGCAGAACGCCTCGGTCAGCGACCGCACCCTCGCCCCGCCCGGCCATTCGACCCTCTACATGCTGATCCCGGTCGGCAACCGCCAGCCCGGCGGCCAAACCGTCGACTGGTCGGTCGAGCGGCCGCGCTACCGTCGGCTCGCCATCGACCGGCTGCAGAAGCTCGGCCTGCACGACGTCGAGCGGCGCATACGCACCGAGGTCGTGCGCACGCCGACCGACTGGGAGGACGAGCACGGCATCCATCGCGGCGCCACCTTCAACCTCGCCCACAATCTCGGCCAGATGCTGCACAACCGGCCGCGCAACCGCTTCGAGGATCTCGACGGCGTCTACCTGGTCGGCGGCGGCACCCATCCCGGCAGCGGCCTGCCGGTGATCTTCGAGAGCGCCCGCATCACCGCGCGGCTGCTGGTCGACGATCTCGGCATCTCGGCGCAGTGGCAGGCCGGCTCGCGCATGGCCGAGCCCGACTACGTGCCAGTGCTCGCGGAGGCCTCATGAACCATCTCAGCCCGAACGCCGGGCGCGGCCTGCCGATCGCCGTCATAGGCGCCGGCCTCGCCGGGCTCGGCGCCGCCTGCACCCTGGCCGCGCGCGGCCACAAGGTCATCCTGTTCGAC
>CAXTSD010000069.1:0-3156 GCA_964246775.1 uncultured Acetobacteraceae bacterium
CTCGCGCACCCGCCAGGGCCGGTGCGCGAGGCCGCCGAAGGCGAGGCGGGCGGACCGTATGCGACCCTGGGCGCTGTCGACGACGGCGGCGACCGAGACCAGCGCGAACGCGTACGAGGCGCGGTCGCGCACCTTGCGATAGACCTGCACGCCGGGCGGCGGCGGCGGCAGGGTCACCGCGGTGATCACCTCGCCAGGCTGCAGCGCCGTCTCCACCCAAGGGGTCGCGCCGGGCAGGCGGTAGAACTCGGCGAGCGGGATCGCGCGCGTAACCCCATCCGGGCGCAGCGTCTGCACGCTCGCATCAAGCGCCAGCATCGCCACCGCCATGTCGGAGGGATGGGTCGCGATGCACTGCTCGCTCGTGCCGAGCACCGCGTGAATGCGGTTGAAGCCGCCGATCGCGGCGCAGCCCGAGCCGGGCGCGCGCTTGTTGCACGGCTTGGTGACGTCGTAGAAATAGTAGCACCGCGTGCGCTGCAGCAGGTTGCCGCCGGTGGTCGCCTTGTTGCGCAGCTGCCCGGTGGCGCCGGCGAGCAAAGCGCGGCTCAGCACCGGGTAGTCGTGGCGCACCAGCGGGTCGGCCGCGAGATCGCTGTTGCGCACCAGCGTGCCGACGCTGAGGCCGCCGCCAGGCAGTTTCTCGATCCTGTCGAGCGGCAGGCGGGTGATGTCGACGAGGTGGCTCGGCGTCTCGACCTGCAGCTTCATCAGGTCGAGCAGGTTGGTGCCGCCGGCGATGATCGCAGCCCCTGGCCTTGCGAGCGCGCCTGACGCCGCCTCGGCGCTCGTCGCGCGCTCGTAGGAGAAGCTCCTCATGCCGGGCTGCCCGAGGCGTCGCGTATCGCGGCGACGATGTTGGGATAGGCGGCGCAGCGGCAGATGTTGCCGCTCATCCGCTCGCGTATCTCGTCGTCGCTGAGCGCGATGTGCTCGGCGGCGAGGTCGGCGGTGACAAAGCTCGGCGCGCCGTGGCGGTGTTCGTCCAGCATGCCGGCGGCGGAGCAGATCTGCCCTGGCGTGCAGTAGCCGCACTGGTAGCCGTCATGGTGCAGGAACGCCGCCTGCAGCGGGTGCAGGTGCTCGGGCGAGCCCAGCCCCTCAATGGTCACGATCTCGTCGCCGTCGTGCATGACGGCGAGGCTGAGGCAGGTGTTGATGCGGCGGCCGTTGACGAGCGCCGTGCAGGCGCCGCACTGCCCGTGGTCGCAGCCCTTCTTGGAGCCGGTCAGCGCCAGGTGCTCGCGCAGCATGTCGAGCAGGCTGGTCCGCGCATCGAGCGACAGCGCGTGCTCGACGCCGTTCACCCGCAGCGTCACGCCGACCGGCGGGGTCAGAGCGTCCGGCGGGATGTCGGCCGCAGGCGCCGCACGCGCTTCGGCGGCAACCGTGGCGGTAAGCGCCGTCGCCGTCGCGATCTCGAGCACGGCGCGCCGCGTCATCTGCAGGTCGTCGTCGCTGGTGTCCATCATCACCTCGCCAGGAGCTTGCCCGTCGAAAGGTGGGACGCGGCGCTCAGGTTGCGAGTGCGGCGCGCGAGGTTGCCTGCCCGACCAGCCCGAGCCGGGCCCGCGCCGCCTGATACTCAGCCGACAGACGCGCGACCAGGGCGGCGGCGGGCAGCACCGCGTCGACGGCGCTGATGCCCTGGCCGGAGCCCCAGACGTCGCGCCACGCCTTGGCGCCGCCGCTCGCGAAGCTCATCGCGGTCACGTCGCCGGCCGGCAGATTTTCCGGGTCGAGCCCGGCGGCGACCAGGCTGCCGCGCAGGTAGTTGCCGTGCACGCCGGTGATCAGGTCGGTGTAGACGATGTCGGCGGCGGCGCTGCCGACCAGCATCTCCTTGTAGGCGGGTGCCGCGTTGGCCTCCTCGGTGGCGATGAAGGCGGAGCCGATATAGGCGAGATCGGCCCCGGTCGCTTGCGCCGCCAGGATCGCGTTGCCGGTGGCGATGGCGCCGGACAAAGCGAGCGGGCCGTCGAACCAGCGCCGGATTTCGCCGATCAGCGCGAACGGCGACAGCGTGCCGGCATGCCCGCCGGCGCCGGCGGCGACCGCGATCAGCCCGTCGGCGCCCTTGCTCACCGCCTTTTTCGCAAATCCGTCATTGATCACGTCGTGCAGCACGATGCCGCCATAGGAATGCACCGCCTCGTTCACCTCCTCGCGGGCGCCGAGCGAGGTGATGACGATCGGCACGCGATACTTCACGCACAGTTCGACGTCGTGCATCAGCCGGTCGTTCGAGCGGTGGACGATCTGGTTGACGGCGAACGGCGCGTCCGTCTCGTCGAGTTCGCCGGCGAGGCGCTTCAGCCACTCCTCCAGCACCGGCGCCGGCCTGGCGTTGAGCGAGGGGAACGAGCCGACGATGCCGGCGCGGCATTGCGCGATCACCAGCTCGGGGTTGGAGACGATGAACAGCGGCGAGCCGATCACCGGCAGGCGCAGCCGGTCGAACAGGGCTGGCAGCGACATTGGCCTGGCTCCTCGATCTCGTTGTTTCGCGCGACGCCGCCGCGACCGTCAGACCGTCGCGACCGGGCTCACCGGCGAGCCGACGGCACCCGGCAGGCGCAGCGGCGGCGCGGTGAGCAGGAAGCGCGAGCGGCCATGCCGGCGCAGCCAGGCGGCGAGCGGCGTCAGGTGCCACAACTCGCCGAGCGGGATGCCGTTCTTGAACAGACAGTGCTCGTGCAGCGGCAGCATCGAGCAGCAGGCGTCGCCCGGCGAGGCGGCAACCGCCGCCTCTGCGCTCGGCGAGGCCGGCAAAACCTCGACTGCAATCGGCGAGGCCGGCAGGGCCTCGACGGCGTAGTTGTCGGCGGCGATGGCGGCGACGCCGCTCGACGAAATCCAGTCGAGCAGCCGCGCGTCGCGGCCGTCGAGCGCGGCGCAGCCCGCCCGCAGCAGCGCCGGGTCCGGCTCGCGGCGCATCTCGAGCACGAGCTGGGCGAAGCCGGTGTGCAGGCATAGCACGTCGCCCGGCTCGACCGTCACCTGATCGGCCGCCATCGCCTGCATCAGGTCGTCATGGCCGATCCGACGCGGCTCGCGGCCGAACTGCGCCTCGAGGTCGACCAGCACGCCGCGCCCCTGCAGGCAGCTCGCCGCCATCCGCTCGATGCCGAGCGCCGCGGCGGCCGAGGTGCTGCG
>CAXTSD010000069.1:3166-3513 GCA_964246775.1 uncultured Acetobacteraceae bacterium
GATGATGGTTCGGCTACCGCTTCCGGGCCGATCCCGGCCGCCGGGCCGACGATCTCGATGCCGGCGCGATACCCGTTGTAGTAGACGCGCTCCGCCACCCCGTCGCCATCGGCGTCGAACAGCGCGCCGACATGGGCGAGGCTGTCCCACTGCGTCGAATATTGCAGGTGCAGCACGGCGAGGTCGTCGCTGATCACGTCGGTCGAGGCGCCGCTCGGCACCCGGTTGAAGTTCGGCGTGCCGTCGCTGAGCGTCGGGCGCAGCACCGGCGGCAGGCGGCGCGGGTTGAGCGCGGTGCCGCCCGGGTAGGCGCGCCGCCGGCTGAGGCCGTAGGGGATGCCCGCGCC
>CAXTSD010000069.1:3532-9366 GCA_964246775.1 uncultured Acetobacteraceae bacterium
TCAGGTTGAGCCGGCCGAGCTGGTCGTCCGACCCGAACTCGCCCCAGTTGGACCCGGGCGGCCGCTGCCGCCAGCGCGCCGCCATCCGCTCAGCCCGCCGCCGCCGCCGCCAGCGCCATCAGCGTGTCGCCGTATGTCGCCCGAAGAATGGTCTTCTGCAGCTTGCCGGTCGCCGTGTGCGGCAGCTCGTCGACGACGAGGATCGCGTCCGGCAACCACCATTTCGGCACCTTGCCGTCTAACCCGCGCAGCACCTCTGCGGTGTCGATGGTCTGCCCGGCGACGGCGCGCACCAGCAGCAGCGGCCGCTCGTCCCATTTCGGGTGCCGCGCCGAGATCACCGCCGCCTCGGCGACCGCCGGATGCGACAGTGCGAGGTTCTCGAGCGCGATCGAGCTGATCCACTCGCCGCCGGACTTGATCACGTCCTTCGAGCGGTCGACGATCTCGACGAAGCCCTGCTCGCTGATCGTCGCCACGTCGCCGGTGGCGAACCACCCCTCGGCGTCGAGCGCGCTGCCGGCGGGCTGCCCGAAATAGGCGCTGCACACCCAGGCGCCGCGCACCTGCAGCTCGCCGAACCGCACGCCGTCCCAGGGCAGCGCCACGCCGTCATCGCCGACGATGCGCAGGTCGACGCCGTAGAGCGCCCTGCCCTGCTTGAGCGTCAACCGGCGGCGTTCCTCCGTCGTGCACCCGATCTGCGCCGGCTTCGGCTTGTTGTAGGTGCCGACCGGGCTCAGCTCGGTCATCCCCCAGGCGTGCTCCACCCGCACGCCGTATTCGTCCTCGAACGCCTCGATCAGCAGCGGCGGGCAGGCCGAGCCGCCGACGATGATGCGCGGCTGGTGCGCGAGGCGCTCGCCGCTCGCCCGCAGATGCGCGAGCAAACCCATCCACACCGTCGGCACCCCGGCGGTCACACTGACCCGCTCCTCGTTCATCAGCCGCGCGACGCTTGGCCCGTCCAGATGCCGCCCAGGCATCACCAGCGAGGCGCCGGTCAGCAGCGACGCATACGGCGCCCCCCAGGCATTGACGTGAAACATCGGCACCACCGGCATCATCCGGTCGACGGCGCTGAGCGCCAGCGCGTCCGGCAGGCTGACGCCGTAGGCGTGCAGTACGGTCGAGCGGTGGCTGTACAGCACCCCCTTCGGCCGCCCGGTGGTGCCCGAGGTGTAGCACAGCATGCCGGCGGTGTTCTCGTCGAACACCGGCCACTCGTAGTCGTCAGCCGCCGCGTCGAGGCCCGCCTCCTGCAGCAGAGTCTCGTAGCACAGCAGCGCCATGCCGGGCGGCAGCGCCACCGCGGGCATGCGCGCCTCGTCGCACAGCATGACCACCGCCCGCACGCTGCCGGCGACCAGCGGCGCGATCGCCTCGATCAAGGGCACGAAGCTGGTCTCGACCATCAGCACGCGGTCCTCGGCGTGGTTGACGATATAGGCGATGTCCGCCGGCAGCAGCCGCGGGTTGATGGTGTGGCAGATCGAGCCCATGCCCTGCACGGCGTAGTACAGCTCGAGGTGGCGCTGGCCGTTCCAGGCGAGCGTGCCGACCCGCTCACCCGGCGCGATGCCGAGCGCGATCAGCGCCTGGACCAGCCGCCGCGCCCGCCGCTCCACCCCGCGATACGTCTCCCGCGTGATCTCGCCGTCAACGGTGTGCGACACCACCTCCGCCTCGCCATGATGCCGCGCCGCATGCACCAGCAGCGACGAAACCATCAGCGGGCACGACTGCATCAGACCGAGCATGGCTTGGCGTTTCCCGGGTGTGGTTTTGTCACTGGGATACACTGGAAGGGTGGTGCGACGAAAGGCCGGCAGGCTCCGCCGCTCGGTGCATGGCC
This sequence comes from uncultured Acetobacteraceae bacterium, assembly GCA_964246775.1. Classification (GTDB taxonomy): domain Bacteria; phylum Pseudomonadota; class Alphaproteobacteria; order Acetobacterales; family Acetobacteraceae; genus CAXMMR01. The sequence goes on from CAXTSD010000069.1 coordinate 5,388, forward strand.
TCGCAACGGCCTTGCTCAACTCGGCAGGCTCAGCTATGGTGACTACAAAGGTCACGGAGTGTCTGATGAACGAAATCCAGCTTCGCGAGGCGAAGGCCACACTGTCGGCGGTGATCGACAACGCCCGCGAGGGCGAGCCGTCGATCATCACCAGGCACGGCCGGCGCGAGGCGGTGGTGCTCAGTTTCGAGGAATGGGAGCGGCTGTCCCGCGTGCCGTCGTTCGGCCGGCTGCTGGCGGAGGCGCCGTTTTCCGCGGACGACCTGCCGGCCCGGCATGACGGTCTGCGGGAGGTCGAGCTCTGAGAGCCCGTTTGAGAATGCGCTGCGGCGAGTCAGAGAGGCGCTATAAGCGCCGCCCGGCGTGGGGTTTCGAGCCTCGGCGCGGAGCGGCCATACAGGCCGTGAGCCTCGGCGCACAGAAAACCCGCGTCGGATGGCCGTCGCAGTAGCATTATCAAACGGGCTCTGAGCGGTGTATCTGGTCGACACCAACGTGCTTTCGGCCGCGGCGCCAACCAAGGCGGTCGCCATGCCGGACATCGCCGCCTGGCTGGACCGTAACAGCGCCGGACTCTATCTCTCGGTCATCACCGTCGCCGAAGTGGAGGACGGCATCGCCAAGAGCCGGCGGCAGGGCGCGCAGCGCAAGGCCGACCACCTGGCGGCGTGGCTCGAAACGCTGCTGCACCTCTACAGCGCGCGGGTGCTGCCTTTGGACCTGGCGACGGCCCGGCTGCTTGGCGGCCTGTCGGATCGGGCACGCGGCGTAGGCCAGGCGCCTGGCTTAGCCGACCTCGCCATCGCCGCCACAGCCAAGAGCCGGGGCTATACGGTGCTGACGCGCAATCTGCGGCATTTCCAGACGTTGGGGGTGACCGCTCTCGACCCGTTCGAAGGTTTGCCGGCCGAGATTGGCGAACCGGGACACCAGTCGCGATGACCGGTGCTACCGATATTTGTTGAAGATGTCGGTGATGATCTTCTTCGCCACAGGATGTTTGCAGGCGAAAAAAAGATAGTAGACTACGGCATTTGTGCTGTTGCGCATCTGCAGGGGTTCGGGGACGAAGCTGAACCCCGCAACCTCCTTCAGGCGCTTCATGAAAGCGGTCACAATTGTATCATTCGACTGCTTCAGCTTCTCCGGCTCAAAGCCGAACAGGCTGGTTTGCTTGCTCTCCACGTAGGCGACCGTGCGCCAAGACTCGTCGCCCCAAAACCTGTTCATCCGCTTGATGCCGTCCTGCGGGACCTTCTCCGGATTCCGCCAGATGGCGTTGCGGTTCATGTCCATAACCGGAAAGTTGAGGAACATGTCAATCGCCTGCGACTGTCCGGCGAGGCGTATCACCTCCCAATCCATGTGCAGCCCGTAGGGGTCGAGAAGGCAAAGGGCGCGGTTATAGTTGTCATATTGGATGGTCGGCAGAAGCTTGTTGATGAGGAATGCCGAGGAATCCCCGGTGTGTATCTGCACATCGTTCCGGCCTTCGCACAGGCGTTGCAGATAGTCCGTCTTGCGCGGGTTCATGTCGATGAAGTGGAACCCGTCGAAGGGTGGCGACACGCCCAAGGCACGCGCCGGGCTTCCCTCCACTTGTTGACCTGTGCGCTTTGAGATGTGCCGCCCGGCTCCGCTGAATCCGTCAATGTAATACTTTTTCAGCTCGGGATGGCGGGTAAAGGCGCGGGTATATGCCGCCCCGTATTTCTCGACGATTTCAAGCTTCAATTCCGACCAATATCTGATTTCGTCAAAGTCGAAAGGGAGGGGGTCCGTCACGCGCCAACCTGCATTTGGTGCTGCCTTGGCTCCGCGCGCCGCCGCGTCGGGAATTGGCTCCACTCTCTGCCCTCTAACAGGCGGCCACCAGCCTTGGGCGAACGGCCGCCCCACTGCTTAAAGAAGAATGCAACCCGCGCCTCGACGCACTGGTTGCGAATGTCGATCACCCATTGCTCATCCATCGGCCGCGCGCGTGGGCCGCTCTCGCCGCCGACAATCACCCAATCAACACCTGTGAGATTGAGCCTGCCGACAGGTGCTAGAAGCGGCTCTATGGACAGAAAGCGAACGCCAGCATTCGCGCCCCGCAGATGTGCGACACGCGTTGCCGCGTTCTCGTCTTCGACGGAAACGCCAAGCCAGATATGGCGGGGCGCCGGGCTCTTTCGATATCGCTCATTGACAAATCGCTGTAGAAGGGAACTCCGCTTTGTCAGCACTTGGTAAGTGTGCCAGTTCGCTCGCTCCATAGCATCGAACACGGCCGCGATGTGCGCCTGCGAGATCTCCTTATGAAACAGGTCGCTCATCGAGTTGACGAACACCATGCGGGGCCGCTTCCAGCCAAGCGGCTGCAACAGCCGCTCCGGCCGCAAGGTGAGGTCAAAGCCGGTCTCGAACGGGTGGCCCGGAACACCGCGAAACCGCTCCGAGAACCGTGCGGCATAGCAATTATCGCAACCGGCGCTGACCTTCGTGCAGCCGGTCACTGGATTCCAAGTCGTGTCGGTCCATTCAATCGCACTGTTTTCAGCCATAGGCAGCCTCCGTGATGATAGCCGCGCAATGGTGGGATAGTTAGCATTGTAGCTTCGCCACGGTGCGTTGCCACTCTCCGGCCGCCACACGCGCTGCCACCTCGCGCTGCTGATGCAGCGTCAATTTTGGCTTGCGCCGAAACTGGCCTTCCCCTAAGCCGCCTCCAAAACCCCGCCCGCCTCCGCCAGCCGCGCCAGGTGGGTGTCGGCATCGCCGAACATCAGTTCGATCATCGACATGCGCTTGAAGTAATGCCCGACGCTGTACTCCATCGTCACGCCGATGCCGCCGTGCAGTTGCACCGCCTCCTGGCCGAGCTTGCGGCCGGAGCGGCCGATTTGGACTTTGGCCGCTGCCGCCGCCTGGTGGCGTTCGGCGGCGTTGTCTTCGCCCGCCATCATCGTCGCCAGCAGCGCCATCGAGCGCGCCTGTTCGAGCAGCACGTACATGTCGACGGCGCGATGCTGCAGCGCCTGGAAGTCGCCGATCGCGCGGCCGAACTGCTTGCGTTGCTTCATGTAGTCGACCGTCGCCGCATGCATCGCGCCCATCACCCCCACCGCCTCGGCGGCGAGAAAGGCGAGCGCCTCGTCGACCACGCGCTCGACCACCTGCAGCGCCCCACCCGGCTCGCCGAGCAGCAGCCCCGTCGCCCCCGCCCCCCGCCCCACCGCGCGGCGGCCCCCCGGCCCGGGCCGGGGGGAGCGACACCTCGGCGGCGCGCAGCCCGTCCTGCGTCGGGTAGCCGCGCACCGAGACGCCCTCGCTCGGCACGTCGACCAGGAACAGCCCGATGCCGTCGCGCTCGCGCGTGCCGCCAGACGTGCGCGCGGTCACCAGCAGCTTGTTCGCCACGTCACCGTGCAGCACCACGCCCTTGTCGCCCTCGAGCCGCCAGCTTGTCCCGTCGCGCCGGGCGATGGTCGCAACGTTGTGCAGCTCGTAGCGCGACTGCCGCTCGACATGCGCAAACGCCAGCAGCAACTCGCCGGCGACCACCTGCGGCAGCAACGCCTCCTGCAGCACCGCATCGGCGGCGCGCCGCAGCAGCCCGCCGCCCAGCACCACGGTCGCAAAATACGGCTCGACCACCAGGCCGCGCCCGAACGCCTCGGCGACGATCATCGTCTCCACCGGGCCGCCGGCAAACCCGCCCTGCGCCTCGGCGAACGGCAAGCCGAGCAGACCAAGCTCGGCGAACTGCGCCCACATCGCCCGGCTCCAACCGTCCGGCTCCGCCATGTAGCCGCGCCGCTGCTCAAAGCCATACTTGTCGGCGATCAGCCGATCAACGCTGTCCTTGAGCAGACGCTGATCATCGTTCAAATCGAAATCCATGGGCCAGCTTCCCCCGTTTTTAAGTAAGGCAAGGGGGGGGGGGGGGGGGGGGGCGCCCCAAATAATAGGCAGGCGTATATAAAAGATTATTTTT
>CAXTSD010000070.1:0-9258 GCA_964246775.1 uncultured Acetobacteraceae bacterium
CGCCGGCGCCCGCCAACTGGCGAAGGCGCCGTTCGCGATCTGGGCCGGCTTCGGCGCGAGGCACGCGGCCGGCGCGCTCAGGCGGTTCGCCGAGCGGACCGGCGCGCCGGTGATGTGCTCGCCGCGCGCCAAGGGCGTGTTTCCCGAGGACCATCCGCTGTTCGTCGGCGTGACCGGCATGGGCGGCCACACCGCCGCCGCCGTCGCCTACATGCGCGAGCACGCGCCGCGCCACGTGCTGGTGCTCGGCACTCGTCTCGGCGAGCCGACCTCGTTCTGGAACCAGGCCTTCGTGCCGAGCGGCGGCTTCATCCACGTCGACATCGACCCGTCGGTGCCAGGGCTCGCCTATCCGCAGGCGAAGACGATCGCGATCGAAGCGGAGGTCGGCGGCTTTCTCGACGCCCTGCTCGCCGCCTGGCCAGCATCGGCCGAAGCCGCGGCGCCGCCATCGCCGCCGCTGCTGCGCCCGCACCCGATCCACTTGGCGCCAGGCGGCGCCGGGCCGGTGCGCCCGTTCACGCTCATGGCCGCGATCCAGAGCGCCGTCGTCGACGGCAGCGACGCCGTCGTGCTGGCGGAGTCGGGCAACGCCTTTACCTGGGCGACGCACTACCTGCGCTTCGCCGAGCCGCAACGCTATCGCGTCAGCACCAATCTCGGCTCGATGGGACACGCCGCGACCGGCGTGCTCGGGGCGGCGATCGGCCGCGGCGGCAAGGCGGTCGCGATCGTCGGCGACGGCGCGATGATGATGAACATCGAGCTCAACACCGCCGCCAAGGCCGGCGTGCCGGCGCTGTGGATCGTGCTCAATGACGGCCGCTACAACATGTGCCACCAGGGCATGATCGCGCTCGACATGGCCGGCATCGCGGATGCGAGCTTTCCGCAAGTCGATTTCGCGGCGCTGGCCCGGGCGATGGGCGTGCCCGCCGCAAGGGTGAGCAGCGAGGATGAGCTTGCCAGCGCACTCGCCGAGGCGCTCGCTGCGACCGGGCCGTTCCTGCTCGACGTGCTGATCGACGCCGACCAGGCGGCGCCGACGCACGGCCGCAACGAAGGCCTGCGGCCGGTGAGCACGCCGGCCCGCCAGGACGGCTTCAGCTTCCCGATGATCCCAGCCCAATGATCGACGCGACCTAGCCGGAGAGACGGATCATGGAAAGCAACACCTTCGCGACCTCGACCTTCATTGCCGCTCCGGAACAGGAGGCTCTCGCCTATCTGCGCGACCTGCGCAATCTCGACGAGTGGACCCTGTACAGCCGCATGGTCGAGCAGATGGACGACAATACCTGGCGCGGCACCGCGTCCGGCTATCAGCATGACCTCTACTACCACGCCCGCCCGATCCAGACCGAGCTGTTCGGCGGCGTCGAATGGCATTGCGGCTTCGAATACGGCAAGTACTTCCAGTGCTACCCGGCCTTCGTGTTCCCGGCCAGCTACATCGGCTCGGACGAGGACGGCGTGTATTTCCACTGGCTGAGCTTCGTCGGGCCGGAGCGCCGCACGCCGATGATCATGCAGGGCATCCACCTCGTGCACACCGCCGAGATACGCTCGCTCAAGGGCGCGCTCGAACGCGCCGCGGGACTGACCGCCGCCGCCACGGGTCGTTTCGAAATCAGGACGAGCTCGATCTTCGTCGACGCGCCGATCGAGCTCGCCGCGGCCTTTCTTGCCGACGTGGGCAACATGAAGCACTGGGCGTATTTCATGCGCCCGTCCGACGCGCCGGACGCAAGCCAGGGCAGCTTCATCGACGAGTACGGCCAGCCGGTCGAGGTGCGCGCGACCGCGCTCGACAGCGGCAACATCACCATCATCGACTTCGAGCATCGCTACACGACGCTCGACTACGTGCAGCGCAATTGCATGGTGCTGGTGCCCTGCTCATACGCCTTCGGCAACCCCGAGGCGCAGGGCTGCATCCAGCACCGCATCACCTTCTTCGAGAAGGCGGCGCCGCCGGCGCACGGCAAGCTGCAGATCGAGGATTACGGCGCCGAAAGCATGAGCCTCAAGCGCGTGCTCGAAGAGCGGGCCGGCAACCTCGCGAGCTTCGCCCAGGGCGGCAGCTACATCCCGAAGGTTCTCGCGTGACCGCTGAAGGCATCAGCGCGTCGGCGCGGCACGCGCGGCCAGCGCTCAGCGTGCTCGAAGGCGACGTGCGCCAAGGCGAGATGCGGCCAGGCGAGATGCGGCACGGCGAGCCGCGCGTGTCAGCCGCAGCAGCGTCGTCGCGAGACTACGCGCCGAGCCTGCTGCTGCTCGACAATTACGACAGCTTCACCTTCAACCTGTTCCATCGCCTCGGCGAGCTCGGCGCCCGCGTCGAAGTCGAGCGCAACGACGCCCTGAGCGTTGCCGCGGCGCTGGCGCGAGGTCCAGACGCGGTGGTGATCTCGCCCGGCCCCTGCGATCCGGACCGCGCCGGCATCTCGCTCGAGTTGATCAAGCAGGCCGCCGCGGTCTGTCCGGTGCTCGGCGTCTGCCTTGGCCATCAGGCGATCGGCCAGGCGTTCGGCGGCACGGTCACGCGCGCGCCGAGGCCGATGCACGGCAAGGTCTGCCTCATCCATCACGACGACACCGGCGTCTTCGCCGGCCTCGACAACCCGTTTCCGGCGACCCGCTATCACAGCCTGGTCGTCGAGCGCGACAGCCTGCCGACGATGTTGCGCGTCAACGCCTGGTCCGAGGACGGCCTGATCATGGGCCTGCGACACGTGTCGCTGCCGGTGCACGGCGTCCAGTTCCATCCCGAAAGCATCGAGACGGTATCAGGCCACGCCTTGCTCACCAATTTCCTCGCGATCGTCGCCGGCGGCGGCGCGCCGTGAGCGAGCTCCTCACCGTCATCCGGCGCATCGCGCTGGGCGAGACGCTGACCGCGGAGCAGGCGCGCGAGGCGTTCGGCATGCTGATCGACGGCGAGGCCAGCCTGCCGCAGCTTGGCGGCCTGCTGATGGCGCTCTGCGTGCGCGGCGAGACGGTTGAAGAGATCACCGGCGCCGCCCGCGCCATGCGCGACCGCATCACCCCGATCGAGGCGCCGGCGACGGCGCTCGACACCTGCGGCACCGGCGGCGACAACGCCAACACCTTCAACATCTCGACCGCTTGCGCCTTCGTCGTCGCCGGCTGCGGCGTGCCGGTCGCCAAGCACGGCAACCGCGCGGTCTCGTCGCGTTGCGGCGCCGCCGACGTGCTCGAGGCGCTCGGCGTCAATCTCGACATGCCGCCCTCGCTCGCCGCGGCAGCCTTGCGCGAGGCCAACATCGTGTTCCTGTTCGCCCCGCGCCACCACGACGTGCTGCGCCACGTCGGACAGGCCAGGCGCGAGCTCGGCACGCGCACGATCTTCAACCTGCTCGGTCCGCTGTGCAATCCGGCGCAGGTCCGAACCCAGGTCGTCGGCGTCTACGCGCTGCGCTGGCTGACCCCGATCGCCGAAGTCCTGCGCGGTCTCGGCGCCGAGCGCGCCTGGGTCGTCCACGGCGCCGACGGCCTCGACGAGCTGACGACCACCACGCACTCCGAGGTCGCCGAACTCTGCGCCGACGGCAGGATCGCGCGCTTCCGCGTCACCCCAGAGGAGGCCGGCCTGCCGCGCGCGGCGCTGTCCGACCTCGCCGGCGGCGATGCGCGTGACAACGCCGCGGCGCTGCTCCAGGTGCTGCGCGGCGCCCGGGGACCGTACCGCGACATCGTCGTGCTGAACGCGGCGGCGGCACTCGTCGTCGCCGGGCGGGCATCGTCGTTGCGCGCCGGCGCCGAGATCGCGTCATCCTCGATCGAGTGCGGCGCCGCGTCGGCGAGCTTGCAGGGTCTCGTACGCTTCACCAACCAGGTCTACGCGTGAGCGACGTGCTGTCCGCGATCTGCGAGCGCAAGCGCGAGCACGTCGCCTCCTGCAAGCGCGAGCGCCCGCTGGCGAGCTTGCACGCCCTGCTCAGCGGCGGTGCGGCGCCGCGCGGTTTCGCCGCGGCGCTGCGTCGCGCCACTGCCGAAGGCGGGCCGGGGCTGATCGCCGAGATCAAGCGGGCGAGCCCGAGCCGCGGCGTCATCAGGACGGAGTTCGACGTCGCCGCTTTGGCGAGCGCCTACGCCGCCGGCGGCGCCGCCTGCCTGTCCGTGCTGACCGACGCGCCGTATTTCGGCGGCACGCTCGACGACCTCGCTTGCGCCCGCGCGGCGACCGCGCTGTCGGCGCTGCGCAAGGACTTCCTGCTCGACCCCTATCAGGTCGCCGAGGCGCGCGCCGGCGGCGCCGACGCCATACTGCTCATCATCGCCGCACTCGACCAGGCGCAGGCGGTCGAGCTCGAGGACGCGGCCGGCGAATACGGCCTCGACGTGCTGATCGAGGTTCACGACGAGGCCGAGCTCGAGCGCGCCCTGTCGCTGCGCTCGCCGCTGATCGGCATCAACAACCGCGACCTCAAGACGCTCGCGGTCGACATTTCGACCACGGAACGTCTGGCGCCGCTGATACCCTCGGACCGCCTCGTCGTCTGCGAAAGCGGCATCGGCGCGCCCTCCGACATACTGCGCATGCGCGCCGTCGGCGTGTACTGCTTCCTGGTCGGCGAGAGCCTGTTGCGGCAGCCCGACGTGCGGGCGGCGACCGCAGCACTGCTCGGGCCGGTGCCGCAATGAACCAGCCAGGGCGGCTCGCAGGGGAGCGCGGCGTGGTCGTCGGCGGCGCCGAGGCCGCCGACACGCAAGGACCACTCATGCACGTCATGCCGCAGCGCGACGGCTTCACGCAGGCCTACGACGACGGCCGACCACAGGTCGTCTGGACCACCCTAGTCGCCGATCTGGAGACGCCGGTCGCGGCGATGATGAAGCTCGCCGCAGGCGAAACCTTCAGCTTCCTGCTCGAATCGATCGAGGGCGGCGCGGTGCGCGGACGCTACTCCTATATCGGGCTGCGGCCGGATCTGGTGTGGCGCTGCTTTGGCGAGCGCGCCGAGATCGACCGCGCGGCACGCTCCGGCGCCGGCCGGTTCGAGATCTCGCCGCTGCCGACGAAGGCAAGCCTACGGGCGTTGATCGACGAGTGCAGGATCGATCTGCCGCAGGAGCTGCCACCCGGCTGCGCCAGCCTGATCGGCTTCTTCGCCTACGACTTCGTGCGGGTGATCGAGAACGTGCCGTCGTCGAACCCGGACGAGCTCGGCCTGCCGGACGCGATACTGATGCGGCCGAGCCTGATCGTCGTGTTCGACCACGTGCTCGACCATATGTGGGTTGTGACCCCGGCCTACCCGCAGGCCGGGATCACGGCAGACACGGCCTACGACAACGCCGTCCTATGCCTGCTCGCCGCCGTCTCCGACTTGACGAAAACCGTGCCGCCCGAAGCGCCAGCCGGGGCGCCAGCCGGGGCGCCGGGCGAGCGCACGGCGACGCCGCCGAGCCCGGTGTCCAACCTCACCAAGGCGGAATATTGCGCGATGGTCGAGCGCGCGCAGGACTACATCCGCGCCGGCGACGCGTTTCAGGTCGTGCCGTCGCAGCGGTTCTCCTTGCCGTTCAGCTTGCCGCCGCTCGCACTCTACCGCTCGCTCAGGCGGCTCAACCCGTCGCCGTTCTCGTTCTGCCTCAACCTCGGCGGCTTCGCGCTCGTCGGCTCGTCGCCGGAGATACTGGTGCGGCTGCGCCAGGGCTTCGTCACCATCCGGCCGATCGCCGGAACGCGGCCGCGCGGCGCCACCCGCGTCGAGGATCTGGCACTCGAGCGCGAGCTGCTCGCCGACCCGAAGGAGCTCGCCGAGCACCTGATGCTGCTTGATCTCGGCCGCAACGACGTCGGCCGCGTCGCCAAGGTCGGCACCGTGCGGGTGACCGAGAAGATGGTCGTCGAGCGCTACTCGCACGTCATGCACATCGTCTCCAACGTCGAGGGCGAGCTCGACGCGAGACGCGCCGATCTGGTCGACGTGCTGTGCGCCGGCTTTCCGGCCGGCACCGTCTCCGGCGCGCCGAAGATACGGGCGATGGAAATCATCGACGAGCTGGAGCCGACGCGGCGCGGCTTTTACGCCGGCGGCGTCGGCTATATCGGCGCCGACGGCAGCCTCGACACCTGCATCGGCCTGCGCACCGGGCTGCTGATGGACGGCACGCTCTACGTGCAGGCGGGCGGCGGCGTCGTCGCCGACTCCGTCCCCGACGCCGAATACAAGGAGTCCTGCGACAAGGCGAGCGCGCTGCTGCGCGCGGCGGAGCAGGCGCTGCGGCTTGCCGACCGGCCGCCATCCGCTGCGGCCGGAACCGCGGCGCACTGATGCGCGCCGGCGAACAGACGAGCGAGATTGCCGCGCGCGCGAACGCGCCGAGGAGCGGCAGCACCTGGTCGCCGGGATCGTGGCGAAACTATCCGGCAAAGCAGCAGCCGCCCTATCGTGACCCGCAGCTTCTTGCGGCGGTGGAGCAGCGGCTGCGCCAGTGTCCGCCGCTGGTATTCGCCGGCGAAGCGCGCGAACTGCGCCGCTCGCTCGGCGAGGTCGCCGCCGGACGCGGGTTTCTTCTGCAAGGCGGCGATTGCGCCGAGAGCTTCACCGAGTTCCGCGCCGACAACATACGCGACAGCCTGCGCGTGCTGCTGCAGATGGCGGTCGTGCTGGCGTTCAGCGGCGGCCTGCCGGTGGTCAAGGTCGGCCGCATCGCCGGGCAGTTCGCCAAGCCCCGCTCGTCGGAGATCGAGACCCAGGGCGAGGTCGCGCTGCCGAGCTATCGCGGAGACATCGTGAACGCGCTCGAGTTTACCCGCCAAGCGCGCGAGCCGGACCCGCAGCGCCAGCTGCAGGCGTATTTCCAGGCCACCGCGACATTGAACCTGCTGCGCGCGTTCACCGGCGGCGGCTATGCGAGCCTCGGCTACGTGCACGAGTGGAACCTCGATTTCGTCGCCCGTTCGCGCCAGGCGGAGCGCTACCGGGACGTCGCCGACCGCATCTCCGAAGCGCTCGCCTTCATGTCCGCCTGCGGCGTGTCAGACCTGATACCGTCACGCGCGCTGACGACGCTCTACACGTCGCACGAGGCGCTGCTGCTCGGTTTCGAGGAAGCGCTGACACGCACCGACTCGATCAGCGGCGACGTCTACAACACCGCCGCGCACATGATCTGGATCGGCGAGCGCACCCGCGACCTCGACGGCGCGCACGTCGAATACGCGAGGGGCGTTCACAACCCGATCGGCCTCAAGGCCGGTCCCGGCATGTCCGGCGACGAGCTGCGTCGCCTCGCCGACGTGCTCGACCCGGACAACGATCCAGGCCGGCTTACAGTGATCGCGCGCATGGGCGCGCCGCACGTGCGCCGCCAGCTGCCGGTGCTGATCCGCGCCATGGAGCGCGAGGGGCGGCGCCCGGTGTGGTCCTGCGACCCGATGCACGGCAACACGGTCAATGCGAGCAGCGGCTACAAGACGCGATCCTTCGACAGCATCATCGACGAGATACGCGGCTTCTTCAGCGTGCATGACGAGCTTGGCACGCATCCCGGCGGCATCCACATCGAGATGACCGGCCAGGACGTGACCGAGTGCGTCGGCGGCGCGCAGGCGATCACGGACGCGCGCCTGCCCGACCGCTACCACACGCATTGCGACCCGCGCCTCAACGCCCAGCAAAGCCTCGAGGTCGCGTTCCTGCTCGGCGAAAAGCTGCGCGCGGAGACGCGCCGGCGCGGGCGCTTCTCGGCGGCGGCGCAATGACGCCCGGCGCGGAGCTGTTCGGCCAGATCACCTTCGTCGGCATCGGGCTGATCAACGGCTCGCTGGCCCGCGACGTCCGCCGCCTCGGCCTCGCCACCCGCCTCGTCGCAACCGCGCCCGACGCCGGCTTGCTCAACGAGGCGCAGGCGCTAGGCCTGGTCGACGTCGTCACCACCGATCCGATCGAGGCGGTGCGGCAGGCCGATCTCGTCGTCATCGGCGTGCCGGTCGGCGCCAGCGGCGCCGCGGCGAGCGCGATCGAAGCCGGCCTGCCGGCGGATGCGATCGTGACCGATGTCGGCTCGGTGAAGGCGCGCGTCGTGACGCTGGTCGAGCCCTATCTCGACATGCGCCGCTTCGTCCCCGCGCACCCGGTCGCCGGCACCGAGCAGTCGGGTCCGGCGGCCGCGGTCTCCGGCCTGTTCCAGAATCGCTGGTGCATACTCACGCCGGACGGGCGGACCGAGAGCCAGGCGACGGAGCGCGTGGCGGCGTTGTGGCGCGCGGTCGGCTCGCGCATCGAGCTGATGGACGCCGCGCATCACGACAAGGTTCTCGCCGTCACCTCGCATCTTCCGCACCTGCTCGCCTTCAACATCGTCAACACCGCCGACGACCTCGAAGGCGTGCTCAAGGGTGAGGTGCTGAAATACGCCGCCGGCGGCTTCACCGACTTCACCCGCATCGCCGCCTCCAACGCCGGCATGTGGCGCGACGTGTTCCTCAACAACAAGGAGGCGGTGCTCGAGGTCGTCGGCCGCTACATCGAGGATCTCGTCGCCCTGCAACGTCTGATACGTTGGGATGAGGACGAGGCGCTGTTCCGCCGCCTCGACAGCGCGCGCGCCATCCGCCGCGACATCCTGCGCTCCGGCCAGGCCTATCAGCGCGTCCCCGCCGAGCCCGCCGAAGACGCGCCGCACAGAGCCTCGGCATGAGCGCGGCCCATACTGCCTGGCGCACCATACGCGTCGACGGCACGCAACAAACGGCGGGCGCGACGCGCTCGGCCGCTTGATCACCGGAAGGAATACGTCATGTCGACAACTGACGATGCTGCCGCGCCGGCCGCGTCCGCCCAGCCTTACGATTACAGCGGTGCCTCGCAAGGTCCGCCCGGCGCCCCGGCGTCGAGCGACGCGGTCACGTTCATCACGCCCGGCGACACCGCAACGACGATCTCCGGCAGCAACCGGAGCTTCGTCATCGAGTACACCGGCAAGACGAACGACGCCGGCGGCAACAGCATCGACGTCACCGGCAGCAACAACCAGTTCGTGATCAAGTACGATTTCTCGCCGAATGATGGCGGCACGCCGAGCGGCGACGGCAACAACACGGTCAAGATCGACGGCGGCAACAACACCTTCGTCGTCGCCTTCGATTACGGCACGTCGAGCCCGACCGCGCCCGCCCCCGCGCCCACCCCGCCGCCCCCGCCCACCCCCGCCCCCCCGACGCGATCGCGCGCGAGCCCGGCCGGCTCGAACGCCGCCCGCGCCTGACCATAGGTGCCGGAC
>CAXTSD010000071.1:0-9249 GCA_964246775.1 uncultured Acetobacteraceae bacterium
ACCTCCATCGTCGCCTTGTCGGTCTCGATCTCGGCGATCACGTCGCCGGCGGCGACCGGCTCGCCTTCGCGCTTCAGCCAGCGCGCCAGCGTGCCCTCGGTCATCGTCGGGCTGAGCGCCGGCATCAGGATGTTGGTCGCCAACTCGGGCTCTCCTCAGACGATCTTCTTCACCGCGTCCACCACCCAGTCGGGCTGCGGCAGCGCCAGCTTCTCGAGGTTGGCGGCGTAGGGCAGCGGCACGTCGAGCCCGGCGACGCGCACCGGCGGCGCGTCCAGCCAGTCGAACGCCTGCTCGACCACGGTCATCACGACCTCGGCGCCGATGCCGGCATAGGGCCAGCCCTCCTCGACGGTGACCAGGCGCGAGGTGCGCTTCACGCTGTCGACGATGGTCGCGGTGTCGAGCGGGCGCAGGCTGCGCAGGTTGATCACCTCCGCCTCGATCCCCTGCCCGGCCAGCGCCTCCGCCGCCTTGAGCGCGACGCCGACCATGATCGAGTAGGCGACGATGGTGACGTGCCGGCCGGGCCGCTCGATCCTGGCGCGGCCGATCGGCAGGATGAAATCCTCCGCCGTCGGGCACTCGAAGTGCTGGCCGTAGAGTATCTCGTTCTCGAGGAAGACGACCGGGTTCGGGTCGCGTATGGCGGCGCGCAGCAAGCCGAGGGCGTCGGCCGACGAGTACGGCGCCAGCACCCGCAGCCCCGGGCAATGCGCGTACCAGCTCGCGTAGTCCTGGCTGTGCTGTGCGGCGACGCGCGAGGCGGCGCCGTTCGGGCCGCGAAACACCACCGGGCAGCCCATCTGGCCGCCCGACATGTAGAGCGTCTTGGCCGCCGAGTTGATGATCTGGTCGATCGCCTGCATGGCGAAGTTGAAGGTCATGAACTCGACGATCGGCCGCAATCCGGCCATCGCGGCGCCGACGCCGACGCCGGTAAAACCGTGCTCGGTGATCGGCGTGTCGATGATGCGGCGCGGGCCGAACTCCTCGAGCAGGCCCTGGCTGATCTTGTAGGCGCCCTGATACTGCGCCACCTCCTCGCCCATCAGGAACACCCGGTCGTCGACGCGCATCTCCGCCGCCATCGCGTCGCGCAGCGCCTCGCGCACGGTGATCGCGCGGGTCGGTCCCCACTCCTCGGGCGCCACCGCGGCGACGGTCTCGGGCGCGCGATGGATTGCGGCCTGATCGGCGATCTCCTTGAAGCCCTCCGCCTCGGCCGCGACCTTTGGCAGCGGCGCCGCTTCCCGGGTCGGTGCCGGCGCGGCGCTCTCGCCCTCGACCTCGCCCTGGCCGGTCAGCACCGCGATCGGGGTGTTGACCGCGACGCCGTCGGTGCCCTCGCCGATCAGTATGCGAAACAGCGTGCCCTCGTCGACCGCCTCGACCTCCATCGTCGCCTTGTCGGTCTCGATCTCGGCGATCACGTCGCCGGCGGCGATGCTCTCGCCCTCCTTCTTCAGCCAGCGGGCGAGCTTGCCCTCGGTCATCGTCGGGCTCAGCGCCGGCATCAGTATCTGCGTCGACATCGCCTTCAGCGCTCCAGCAGGATGTCGGTCCAGAGCTCGGAGGGGTCCGGCTCGGGGCTCGACTGGGCGAACTCGGCCGCCTCGGCGACGACCGCCTTCACCTCGTCCTCGATCGCCTTGAGCGAGGCCTCGCTCTGGCCGCCGTCGAGCAGGGCGTGACGCGCGCTCTCGAGGCAGTCGTGCTCGCTGCGCATCTTCTGGACCTCCTCGCGGGTGCGGTATTTCGCCGGGTCCGACATCGAGTGGCCGCGATAGCGGTAGGTCACGATCTCGAGCAGATAGGGGCCGTTGCCGGCGCGGCAGTGGCGGACCGCCCGCGTGGCGGCGGCGTAGACGGCGTCGACCGCCATGCCGTCCACCTGCTCGCCGGGAATGTTCCACGGCGCGCCGTTCTGCGACAGGTCGCGCGAGGCGGAGGCGCGGTCGATCGAGGTGCCCATGCCGTAGCGGTTGTTCTCGATCACGTAGACGCAGGGCAGCTTCATCAGCGCCGCGATGTTGAAGCTCTCGAACACCTGGCCCTGGTTGGAGGCGCCGTCGCCCATATAGGCGACCGTCACCCGGTCGTTGCCGCGATACCAGTTGGCGAACGACAGTCCGGTGCCGATGCTGACCTGGGCGCCGACGATGCCGTGGCCGCCGTAGAAGTGCTTCTCCTTCGAGAACATGTGCATCGAGCCGCCCTTGCCGCGCGAGTAGCCGCTCGCCCGGCCGGTGAGCTCGGCCATCACGCCCCTCGGCTCCATCCCGGTCGCCAGCATGTGGCCGTGCTCGCGATACGAGGTGATGACCTGGTCGCCCTCGGACAGCGCCAGCTGGACGCCGGTGACGACCGCCTCCTGGCCGATATAGAGGTGGCAGAAGCCGCCGATCAGGCCCATGCCGTAGAGCTGCCCTGCCCGCTCCTCGAAGCGCCGGATCAGGTACATCGTCCGGTAGGCCTGCAGCAGCTGGTCGCGCGTGAGCGCGCCGGGCTGCTCCGCGCCACCCATCGCACCTGTGACACCGATATCCGCCATCGCCGCGCTCCCACCCCCAACCGCTTGGCAGCAGACCTGGAGCGCTTTCAGGCTGACCGTATCCGGTCAGCGCGCTCTAGCCTTTTGTTTAGCGAGCAGTCTTACCGCCCGGAGTTCAGTCCACTCCGGTCGGGACTGCTCTAAGCCGGTGGCGCGAAGGCCACAAGGGAGCGCCGGCGCTGATCAGACCAGCGGCGACGCGACCAGGCGCCGGCGGGTGGCATCGGTCTTGCTCCGTGTCAGGCGACCGCGGGCAGGCTCGCCTTGGGCTTGCGCCGGCGCACTGGCGGGAGGCACATCGAATGCACAGGATCATGCCGTTCGCGGCGGCGGCGCTGCTCGCGACAACCGCGACGGCGGCATGCGCGGGCGACGCCGCGTCCAACGCGCCCTCTGGCACGCCCTCCGGCGCGCCGATCGAGATACGCGCCGTCGTCGTCAACACCTTCGAGCTCGGCCACGACACCGGCGACGCGGCGGGCGAGGCGCAGAACTGGATCACCCGCTACCCGTTCGACCAGGTGCTGCCGCTGCCCGCCGGCTACCATCACCTGCGCTACAACGCGAGCCAGCACGTGCTCGAGATCGTCACCGGCGAGGGCCACGCGCGCACCGCCGCCTCGATCATGGCGCTCGGTCTCGACCCGCGCTTTGACCTCACCCACGCCTACTGGATACTCGCCGGGATCGCCGGCATCGACCCGGCGAAAGGCTCCGTCGGCTCCGCCGCCTGGGCGGAATACCTCGTCGATGGCGGGCTCGCCTATCAGATCGACAGCCGCGAGATCCCCTCCGACTGGAGCACCGGCACCGTGCCGCTCGGCCGCGCGAGCCCGTACCAGTTGCCGGTGCCGCCGGCCAAATCGATCAGCGCCGACCAGGTGCTGCACCTCAACGCCGGATTTGTGAACTGGGCCTACCAGCTCACCAGGTCGATCACGCTCACCGACACCGCCAACCTGCAGCGCGTGCGCACCGGCTATCCCAACTTCCCCGAGGCGCAGAAGCCGCCCTTCGTGCTGAAGGGCGATACCCTGTCGTCCGACACGTTCTGGGTCGGCGCGCTGTTCAATACCTGGGCCGAGAACTGGGTGACGTACTGGACGCACGGGCGCGGCAGCTTCGCGACCACCGCCTATGAGGACACGTCGTACGCCGAGGCGCTGAGCTTTCTTGCCCATGCCGACAAGGTGGACCTCGACCGGGTGCTGTCGCTGCGCACGGCGAGCGACTATTCGGTGCCGCCGGCGGGAGATACGCCGGCGCAGTTGCTGGCTAGCGAGGCGGACGGCACCAGCTACTCGGGCTTCGCCGAGTCGCTCGACAGCGCCTACGTCGTCGGCAGCGCCGTGGTGCGGGAGATTGCTACGCATTGGGGGAAGTACAAGTATCAGACGCCTTCGGTGGCGCCGTGAGCAAGGAAGCAAGGGCTACTTTTTTGAAAAAAAGTAGCAAAAAACTTTTGCTTTCTTAAGAAAACAGCTTCATGAACGCTGCACCCGCGGCAAACAATGCCGCGCCTGACGTCATGCCGGACAGCGCGAGCGCCCACGGGGCGAGGCGGATCTCCTGTCGCTTGCGGTCGTGATCAGCGAGCATCTGGTCGATATGTGCGAGCTTCTCTTGCAGGTCCACGTCAGTCATCGCTCTCACCTCACCCCACTCGGCAACCGGCGCCGGTTCAGAACAGCCGCTTGCCTGGCCCGTACGGCACCACGATGTCGCTCGGATCGGCGAGGTTGAGCATGGCGCGCGAGCGTTCGTCGAGCGTGTCGGGATCGACGTGGTCGGCGCGCAGACCGGCGACCTTGCGCTGCCAGTTGCCGGTTTCGCCCTCGGCCGCGGCGAGCTCGGACTTCACCTGGATGAGCTGCTGCTCACGCAGCGCGTAGCTGCGCAGGCCGCGATCGCCCTCCCTTGCGTTCCAGCAAAAGTATCCGGTGAGCGCAATGAACAGCAGCGGCGGGACCAGCGCCCTCGCCTTCCGCTTCGCCGCGCGTGCCACGTTCATTGCGTCATCCTCGTCCGGCGACACGATTTCTACCACGTCGTGCGCGCTGCGCGCACGCGCATTTTGCTCAGCGGCGCAGGATTGTGCGCCCGGCGTAGCGCGCCGCCGGGCCAAGCTCGGCCTCGATGCGGATGAGCTGGTTGTATTTCGCGGTGCGGTCGCTGCGGCTGAGGCTGCCGGTCTTGATCTGGCCGCAATTGGTGGCGACGGCGAGGTCGGCGATCGTGCTGTCCTCGGTCTCGCCGGAGCGATGGCTCATCACCGCGCGCATCCCGGCGCGCTGCGCCATCTCCACCGCCTCCAGCGTCTCGGTCAGGGTGCCGATCTGGTTGACCTTGACCAGGATCGCGTTGGCGGTGCCGGTCTCGATGCCGCGCGCGAGGCGCTCGGGGTTGGTCACGAACAAATCGTCGCCGACGATCTGGATGCGTTGGCCGAGCGTGTCGGTCAGGTGCTTCCAGCCCTCCCAGTCATCTTCGGCGCAACCATCCTCGATCGAGGCGATCGGATAGCGGTCGCAGAGCTGGACGAGGTAGTCGACCATGCCGGCGGCGTCGAGCGAGCGGTCCTCGCCGGCCATCTCGTACTTGCCGTCGCGGTAGAATTCGGTGGCGGCGCAATCGAGCGCGAAGGTCACGTCCTCGCCGGGACGATAGCCGGCCTTCTCGCAGGCCTGGCTGATGAAGCCGAGCGCCTCGTCGGCGGATCTGAGGTTCGGCGCGAAGCCGCCCTCGTCGCCGACATTGGTGTTGTGGCCGGCATCCTTCAGGCCGCGCTTCAGTTGCGCGAAGATCTCCGAGCCGATGCGCACCGCGTCGGCGACGGTGCCGGCGGCGACCGGCTGGATCATGAATTCCTGGATGTCGATCGGGTTGTCGGCGTGCTGGCCGCCGTTCACGATGTTCATCATCGGCACCGGCAGCGTGCGCGCATGGACGCCGCCGACATAGCGGTAGAGCGGCACGCCGAACTCGGCCGCCGCCGCCTTGGCGATGCCGAGCGAGACGGCGAGGATCGCGTTGGCGCCGAGGCGCGACTTGTTCGGCGTGCCGTCGAGGTCGATCAGCGCGTTGTCGATGCGGACCTGCTCGGTCGGGTCCTGGCCGCCGATCAGGTCGAAGATCTCGCCCTCGACGCTCGCCACCGCCTGCAGCACGCCCTTGCCGCCGTAGCGCGCGTGGTCGCCGTCGCGCAGCTCGCAGGCCTCGTGCGCGCCGGTCGAGGCGCCGGACGGCACCGCGGCGCGGCCGACGGCGCCGCTCTCGAGGATCACGTCCACCTCGACCGTCGGATTGCCGCGGCTGTCGAGTATCTCGCGGGCGATGATGTCGGCAATCGCGGTCATCTGTCTGCACTCCGTCCCCGTGCTGGCGCCCGACTGCCTATCACCAAGCGGGCGGGCGGCAAAGCTTGCCGAGCGGCTGGTTCGCGCCGCCGCCAAGGAGCGTTCCCGACCGCCCGGAAGCGATTGACAGTGGCCGCCGGTTGCGCGACCGATGCGGCAGCGTTATCAATCGCCGGAGCCCGCATGGCCTTCCAACGCGAGCCGATGGCACGCGCGACGTTCGTCTATCAGAACGCCCTGTTCAGCCTGTTCGGCGCGCATGGGCGCCTCGCCGAGGCGGACCACGTCGCCGCCGTCGGCGCGTTGCTCGACATGGCCGGGCAATCGATCGCGGGTGGCCGCAGGATCAGCCTCAAGATCGACGAGCTGCCTGGGGTGCAGCCGGAGAACGGGCTCGAGCTGGCGCGGCTGCGGCTCGCCGGCGAGACGATCGAGGTCACGCTGCGGCCGATCCACTACCGGCACGCCGGCCAGTTCTTCGAGATGCTGCGTCGGCTGCCGGTGATGCTCGCCATCGCCGGGCATCTCGCGCCCGATGCCGATCTGCAGTGCGAGCTGCACTGCGAGCTCGGCGACGCCGCCTATCTGTCCTCGCTCGGCTTCTCCTCCTACGACCGGCGGACCTGCCTCGTGCCCGATCCCGACTTCTTCCTCACCGGCGGGCACGAGCGGTTCCGCCAAACTTGCCTTGAGCAGCTGCCGGGCTGGGACGAGCGCGGCACGCGGGTGTTCTGGCGCGGCACCACCACCGGCAGCCGCCGCCACGAGCCCCCTGGCGAGGGCGAGGCGGACGCCTTCACCTGGCTGCAGCGGCTGATGCTGTGCCGGCTGGCGGCCGAGCCGGGCCTCGCCGAGCTTTGCGACGTCGGCATCGTCAGGATCGCGCAGATTGGCGAGCCCTGGCTCGCGGCGCGCATCACCGGATCCGGGCTGATGCGAGCCGAGGTCGGGCGCGAGGCGTTCCTCGCGCATCGTGTCGTCGTCGATATCGACGGCAACAGCAACGCCTGGAGCGGCCTGTTCTGCTCGCTGCTCAGCCGCTCCTGCATCATCAAGGTCGCCTCCGAGCGCGGCTTCCGGCAGTGGTATTACGACCGCCTGACGCCCTGGCAGACCTACGTGCCGGTCAGCGCCGACCTGTCCGATTTCGCCGAGGCGGTGGCCTGGACGCTGATCTACCAGGCGGATACGCGGCGGCTCGCCGACGCGGCGGCCGAGCTCGGCGCCAGCCTGACCTTCGAGGCCGCCATGCAGGACGCCGTGCTGCGGGTGCGGCGCTGGCTTGAGACGCGCCAGCCGTTCTCGGTGTAGCCTTCATGTCGCGTCGGCGAGCGAGCGCCACTCCGCCTCGCTCAGCGTGCGCACGCCGAGTTCCGCCGCCCGCTTCGCCTTCGCGCCGGCGTCCTCGCCGAGCACCACGAGGTCGGTCCGCTTTGAGACCGTATCGGTCACCCGGGCGCCGAGCCGCTCGGCCCGCGCCTTCGCCTCCGGCCGGGTCATCGTGGCGAGCGAGCCGGTGAACACGACCACCTTGCCGGCAAGCGCGCCGGCGCTGGCCGCCGCCTGGTCCTCGATCTGCAGCACTCCGGCGAGCTCGTCGACGACCTCGCGGTTGCGTATCTCGGCGAAGAACGCCGCGAGCTCCTCGGCGATCGCCTGGCCGACGCCGAGTATGCTGCCGAGGGCGAGGCGCGCCTCCGAGCCGATCTGGCTTGCCGCCTGCATCTGCTCGCGCCAGTTGGCGTAGCTGCCGTAGTGCCGCGCCAGCAGCCGGGCGTTGTTTTCGCCGATGCGCCGTATGCCGAGGGCGTAGATGAAGCGGGCGAGCGCGACCGTGCGGCGCGCGTCGATGGCGCGGATCAGCGCGGCGGCGGATTTTTCCCCCCAGCCCTCGCGGGCGGCGAGCTCGGCCTCGCGCGGGGCGAGGCGGAACAGGTCGGCGGGGCTGCGCACCAGGCCGTCGTCGTAAAAGCTCTGGATGGTGCGGCCGCCGAGGCCGTCGATGTCGAAGGCGCCGCGGGAGACGAAGTGGCTCAGCCGCTCCACCGCCTGCGCCGCGCAGGTGAGGCCGCCGGTGCAGCGGCGCACCGCCTCGCCCTCGGCGCGCACCGCCTGGCTGCCGCAGACCGGGCAGGTTTGGGGGAACACGAACGGGGCGGCGTCCGCCGGGCGACGCTCCTGCACCACCGAGAGGATTTGCGGGATGACGTCGCCGGCGCGCTGCAGGATTACCGTATCGCCGGGCCGGATGTCCTTGCGGGCAATCTCGTCCTCGTTGTGCAGGGTCGCGCGGGTGACCAGCACGCCGCCGACATTGACCGGCTGCAGGGCGGCGACCGGGGTGAGGCTGCCGGTGCGGCCGACCTGGATCAGTATGCCCTCGAGCCGCGTCGTCGCCTGTTCGGCGGGGAACTTCCAGGCGGTCGCCCAGCGCGGCGCCCGGCCGGCGAAGCCGAGCCGGCGCTGCAGCGCGAGGTCGTCGATCTTGTAGACCACGCCGTCGATGTCGTAGGCGAGGCCGGCGCGGGCGAGGCCGATCTCCTGCTGGAACGCCGCCGCCGCTTGTGGCCCGGCAAGCTGCCGGCTGAACGGGTTCACGGCAAATCCCCAGGCTTGCAGCCTCTGCAGATAGCCCCAATGCGTCGCCGCCACCGCCTCGCTCGCCTCGCCCATCGCGTAGGCGAACAGTGATAGCGGGCGTCCGGCGGTGATCGAGGCGTCGAGCTGGCGCAGCGAGCCGGCGGCGGCGTTGCGCGGGTTGGCGAACAGCCGCTGCCCGGCCGCCGCCTGAAGCGCGTTCAGCGCCAGGAAATCCGACTTGGTGAGAAAGATCTCGCCGCGTATCTCGATCAATGCCGGCGCCGGGCCGGCGAGGCGCTGCGGCACGCTGGGCAGGGTGCGCACATTGGCGGTGACGTCCTCGCCGAGCTGGCCGTCGCCGCGCGTCAGCCCGCGTGCCAGGCGGCCGTCCTCGTAGGTCAGCGAGATCGACAGCCCGTCGATCTTCGGCTCGCCGATCAGGGCGAGCGGACCGTCCTGCGGCAGGCCGAGGAAGCGGCGCGCGCGGGCGACGAACTCGTCGAACTCGGCGGGCCCGAACGCATTGTCGAGCGACAGCATCGCCAGGCGGTGCGGCCGTTTGGCAAACCCGCCCGCCGGCGCCGCGCCGACCCGCCCGGAGGGATCGTCCGGGGGGATCAGCGACGGGAACGCCGCCGCGACCGACGCGTGACGCCGGCGCAGCGCGTCGTATTCGGCGTCGGTGATCAGCGGCGCGTCACGCGCGTGATACGCCTCGTCGTGGCGGGCGATCTCGCCCGCGAGCGCTGCGAGCTCGGC
>CAXTSD010000072.1:0-9171 GCA_964246775.1 uncultured Acetobacteraceae bacterium
AGCGCGAAGCGGGCGGAAAAGCGCTGGCTCGGAACGATCTGGAACGCGTCGCCGCCGGAGCCGCAATCCAACCTGTCGCGGCAGGCCTTCCTCGACATCATCGGGCGGATGAAGGAGTACATCGCCGCCGGCGACGCGTTCCAGATCGTTCCGAGCCAGCGCTTCTCCGTCCCCTTCGCCTTGCCCCCCGTCGCCCTTTACCGCGCGCTGCGCCGGGTCAACCCCGCTCCCTTCCTCTTCTTACTCGATTTCGGCAGCTTCCTGTTCCAGCTTGATCTCGGCTTTGCCGATACCGGGCGCTTCGCCATCGTCGGCAGCAGCCCCGAGGTGCTGGTGCGGCTGCGCGACGGCACCGTCACCATACGCCCGCTCGCCGGCACCCGACCCCGTGGGGTCACACGCGCGGAAGACCTGCGGCTGGAGGCGGAGCTGCTCGCCGATCCGAAGGAGCGCGCCGAGCACCTGATGCTGCTCGATCTCGGCCGCAACGACGTCGGCCGCGTCGCCGAGCTCGGCACGGTGCGGGTGACCGAGAGCTTCGCCATCGAGCGCTTCAGCCACGTCATGCACATCTCGTCCAACGTCGAGGGCCGCCTCCGGCCGGGGCTTGACGCACTCGACGCGCTGACCGCCGGCTTTCCCGCCGGCACGCTGACCGGGGCGCCGAAGATCCGGGCGATGCAGATCATCGAGGAGCTGGAGCCGAACCGACGCGGCGTCTATGCCGGCTGCATCGGCTATTTCGCGCCAGACGGCACGCTCGACACCTGCATCGGGCTGCGCACCGCCGTGGTCAAGGATGGCGTGATGCATGTGCAGGCCGGTTGCGGCGTGGTTGCCGACAGCCGGCCGGAGGCGGAGTTCGAGGAGACGCGCCAGAAGTCGCGCGCGCTGTTCCGCGCTGCCGAGGAGGCGGTGCGGTTCGCCAATGCCGGCGCGCGGCCCTAGCGCCTGATCGTTTCAGGTTGGATCAACCTGAAACGATCCATCAGCCGCTCCGACAACGGCTAAGCGCGGCAGGCAATCGGCCCCGCCCCGCCGCGCAACCCGCTCCCGAATGCCAGCGTTGGCGCGAGATGTCAGACGCCACCGCGACCAAGCCGGCCAGCCCCCGACCGTCTCGCCGCCGCCGCCGGGTCTGGCCCTGGGTGCTCAGCCTGTTCCTGCTGGCGAACGTCGTGTTGCTGCTGCTGTTTCGCTGGGACTGGCTGATCCCGCTCGTCGAGAGCCAGGTGAAGAGCGCAACCGGGCGCACCGTCAGCCTCACCCACCTGCACGTCCGGCTCGGCCGCACGATACGCATCGTCGCCGACGACGTGCAGGTGCTGAACCCGCCGGACTTTCCAACCGACAGGCAGCTCGGCGACCGCTTCGCGACGATGGACCATCTCGGCATCGACGTGAACGTGATGGACTACATCCACAGCCGCGCCGTCGTGATCCCGCGCATCAGCTTCGACCACCCGCTGGTGGCGGCGGTGGCGACCGCCGACGGCAAGACCAATTACAGCTTCACGCCGCAGCACCCGGGCAACGCCCCGCCGCCGGCCAAGAGCGGCGCCCCCGGCCCGAAGATTGGCGAGATCGCGGTCACCGACGGTCATGCTCACGTGGTCGAGCCCAAGCTGAAGGCCGACTTCAACCTCGCCATCTCGACCCGCGAGGCGAGTGGCGAGCGGCCGGCGCAGCTCCTCGTCGATGGCCGCGGCGGCTACGCGAGGCAGCCGATCACGCTCGCCTTTGTCGGCGGCGCGATCCTCAGCCTGCGCGACGCGAAAACGCCCTACCCGATTGATCTTAAGGCCGAGAACGGCCCGACCCACATCCGCATCGTCGGCACGGTCGAGGATCCGCTGGCGTTCCAGGGCACCAGGATCAGGCTTGATCTCGCCGGGCCCGACATGTCGCTGCTCTATCCGCTGACCGGCATCCCGATCCCGCAGACGCCGCCCTACTCGATCGCCGGCCGGCTCGACTACAGCAAAAACGCCATACGCCTCGATGATTTCGCCGGCCGGGTCGGCTCGTCGGATCTCGAGGGGGCGATTGCGGTTGATCCGCACGGCGCCGGCGCCGGCGACACCGCGACCGGCGGCAAGCCGGTGGTGACCGCCGACCTGCGATCGAAGAACATCGACATCACCGACCTCGGCGGCTTCATCGGCGCGGAGCCCGGCCGCAAGGACACGCCGCATCAGGCGCCGGAGCAGAAGCAGGCGGTGGCCAAGGCGTCGAGCAGCGACAACCTGCTGCCGACGACGCCGATCAACCTGCCCAAGCTTAAGGCGGCCGACATTCACCTCAAATACAACGGCAAGCACATTACCAATAAATACGTGCCGCTCGACGACATCGTCGTAGCACTCGACATCGTGAACGGACGCATCACCCTGCACCCGCTTGACTTCGGCGTCGGCACCGGCAGCATCGCCAGCAACATCGACCTCGACCCGACCGGCCGCGACCTGCATGCCGGCGCCGACATACAGTTCCGCCGGCTCGACCTCACGCGCATATTGCAGGCGACGCACGCCTTCCAGGGCCAGGGCACGCTCGGTGGTCAGATGGAAGTGAATGGGACCGGCAACTCGCTGGCCGACCTGATGGCGCATGGCGACGGCGGCTTCAAGCTGGTGCTCGCCGGCGGCGGCAACCTGAGCGCGTTGCTGGTCAACATCGTCGGGCTCGAGTTCGGCCAGGCGGTGCTCTCCGCACTCGGCGTGCCGAAGCGGACCGACCTCAACTGCTTCATCGCCGATCTCGGCCTGCGTCAGGGCATCGCCAAGACCAACGCCTTCCTGCTCGACACCAACGAGGCGCGGGTCGTCGGCGATGGCTCGCTCGACTTCCACAATCAGACGATGGATTTCGCGCTGACCACGCGCAGCAAGCATTTCAGCGTCGGTTCGCTGCCGGGCGCGATCAATCTCGACGGCAAGATCAAGAGCCCCAGCATCCGGCCCGGCGCCGAACTGGTGGCGCGCACCGGCGCCGCGATCGGCCTGGGCATACTCGCCTTTCCGCTGGCGGTGCTGCCGACCATCCAGTTCGGCGTCGGCAACGACAATGCCTGCAGCAAGGCGATCGCGATCGAGAAGCAGCCGCTGCCGCCGGCGCTCAAGACCACCGCCGCCGGGACGACGCCGAGGGTGGCGCCGGCGGCGCCAGCACGCCGCACCCACGGCCGCCGCTGATCCACCGCCGGCAAGGCGGGCATCCGCGGCCGCAAATGTGACCGCTTCGCGTCGCGTCGACGCGCTGGATGCTGGTGCGGGCGGCGTTGGCGGACTAGACCCTGCAAGGCAGGGCGGCGCAGAAGGCGGCACCGGGAGGTTCTGGAGAGTTGGTGTGCGCCACGGCAATGGCTGGTCGGTTTCAGGCGGGCGCCAGGTATCCCTGGCCCGACCGCGACCGCTCGCCGGTCCGTTGCGGCAGAGGCCGGGCGCCTGACCGCCAGATGAACCTCTCCATCGCCTCCATGCTGGAGGCCGCCGCCCACCATCCGCTGCTGCAGGGCGGCGTCGTCATCGTCGGCACCTTCATCCTCGAGGACGCCGCGACCGTGCTCGCCGGCATGCAGGTGCAGACCGGCGGCCTCGCCTGGTATGTCGCCATCGTCTCGCTCTATCTCGGCATCGTGCTTGGCGACATGGGGCTGTATGGCCTTGGCGCGCTGGCCGGCGGCGCCTCGGGCGTGCAGCGCCTGGCCCGGCGCCTGGTGCCCGAAGCGCGCCAGGCGCACGGCAAGCGCTGGCTGTCCAGCCGGGTGTTCCGCGTCGTCTTCATCAGCCGCTTCGTCCCCGGCGCCAGGCTGCCGACCTACACGACCTGCGGCTTCCTGCGGGTGGATTTCCGCCGCTTCGTGCTCGCCGCGGTCGTCGCGACCTCGATCTGGACGACACTGCTGTTCGTGGTGTCGCTCAAGGTCGGCAAGCTGCTGACCGATCATCTCGGCGCCTGGCGCTGGGCGGGCGCCATCGGGTTTGCCGTCGTCGTCGTGTTCGCCGGCCGAATGCTGGCGAAGATCGGCGAGGGCGAGACGTGAGCGAGGCGGCGCTAGACCGCCCGCTCGCCGGCACAGGGCGCGACGGCGGCCGGGTGGTCTCGCCCTTCGAGTTCTGGCCCGGCTGGCTGACCTACACGCCGATCGTCCTGCACTGGCTGCTGCTCGGCCTGCGTCACGGCTCGTTCAGCCTGCCGACCGCCGCCAATCCGGCGATCAGCACCGGCGGCCTGTGCGGCGAGAGCAAGTCCGCCATACTCGATCAGGTCGGTGGACAAGCCCGCGCCTTCATCGCCCCTTACACGACCATCGTCACCGGCGCCGACGATGCGGCGACGGCGCGTGCCGCCATGCGGCGCGCCGGGCTGTCGCTGCCGCTCGTCGTCAAGCCCGATATCGGCTGCAACGGCGCCGGCGTCCGCCTCGTCGAGAGCGAGGCGGGGCTCGATGCCGCTCTCGCCTGCTTTGATCGCGGCGTCCGCCTCGTGCTGCAGGCGCTGGTCGGCTACGAGGGCGAGGCCGGGGTGTTCTACATACGCCACCCCGATCAGCCGAGCGGCCGCATCACCTCGCTGACGCTGAAGTCGTCGCCGACCGTGACCGGCGACGGCGTGCTGACCTTGCGCGACCTGATCCATGCCGACCCGCGCACCGGCGCCGTGCCGCACCTCTATCTCGACCGGTTCGCGCACCGGCTCGACAGCGTGCCGGAGGCTGGGCAGACCGTCCGTCTCGTCTTCGCCGGCAATCACTGCAAGGGCTCGGTATTTCGCAACGGCGCCGGCGAGATCACCGCCGCGCTCACCGCCAGGATCGAGGCGATCGCCCGCGCCCTGCCCGACTTCCATTTCGGCCGCATCGACCTGCGCTATGCGAGCCTGCCGGCGCTACGCGGCGGTCACTCCTTCCAGATCATCGAGATCAACGGCGTCGGCTCGGAGGCGACCCACATCTGGGACCCCGACACCACCCTGCCCGCCGCCTACGCCGCGCAATTCCAGCATTACGGCGAAGCCTTCCGCATCGGCGCCGCCATGCGCCGACGCGGCGCGACGCCGAGTTCGCTGCGGACTATGCTGCGCGACTGGCGCCAGCAGCGTCGGCTCATGGCGCGCTATCCGCTCAACGACTGAAGGTAGCGGACAAGAAAGGCCTACTTTTTTGAAAAAAAGTAGCAAAAAACTTTTGCTAATCTGGCGCTCGCTAAGTCGGCGGCACAGCCTTTAAAATCAAAAGCTTTTTGGTTATTTTTCTCGAAAAAGAACCGCTTTCTCGCTTCAAGATGAGATTGGGGCCTACTGCAAGGCGGCCGTCTTGCGCGCGTGTGCCTCCTCGGCGCTGCTGACGCCACCATGCGCCGCCGACCAGGCGACCGGATTTTCCAGGAAGCGGCGCACCTCGGCGAGGTCAGCCTGCGGGAAGTATGGGCGGTCCTTGCAGGCTTCGAGCACGTCCCACCAGGTGCAGAGGTGGTGCAGCTGGACGTCCATCCGGCTGAGCATCTCGAGGCTGCCGGGAAACACGCCGTAATAGAACACGACGAAGGCGTGGTTGCAGATCGCGCCGGCGGCGCGCAGCGACTCGGCAAACTGGACCTTGCTCTGGCCATCGGTCGTGAGATCCTCGACCAGCAAAGTGCGTCGGCCTTCCGGCACGTCGCCTTCGATCAGCGCGTTGCGCCCGAAACCCTTGGGCTTCTTGCGCACATAGGCCATCGGCGCGGACATCCGGTCGGCGATCCAGGCGGCAAACGGAATGCCGGCCGTCTCGCCGCCGGCCACCGCCTCGATCGATTCGTAGCCGATGCTGCGATTGATCTTCTCGACCCCGAGATCGCAGATTTTGGTTCGCGCGCGCGGGAAGTAGATGATGCGCCGGCAGTCGATGTAGACCGGCGAGCGCCAGCCGGAGGTCAGGGCGTACGGCTCGTCGGGCCGAAAGTTGACGGCGCCGATCTCAAGCAGGATGTTTGCGGTGGTGAGCGCCGCGTCGCGGTTCCAGTCGCTGCCGGAAATCGGGTTCATCGCGTTCTGTCTCCATCGCCTTGACACGTCCTAACGCCGGGCGGGGGCGGCGTCCACGATCCCCCGCTCGCGTCTCGGCCGCGCATCGCTGACGCGCCATCCTTGCTGCGGCGTCATGCTGCTTGTAAACTAGCGGGGCTGAGAACCGTTCGCAGCTGGAGACATTCGGTGGCCAAGAACCTCAATGCCGTGACGCGCCGATGCGAGCGGGCGGTGGTCACCGCCTATCGCGAGCTGCGCGAGCTTGGCAGCCACGATCTCTCGGCGTTCCAGGCTTGCACGACGCTATACCGCATCCACCATCCCGAAGCGCCGCTCAGCGAGGCGCGCGATCTGGTGTCCGAGTGGATCGACCATCACATCGTACGCGACGACGACGGCCCGACCCCGGGCTGCGATTGCGACTGAGCGCGACCGGCACCGGTCATGCCGGTCATGCTCAGCACGTTTCAGATCCCGAGGAAGTTCGACTGCACTGAGGCGCGGGCGACGAGCGCCTGCAGCGCTGGATCCTCGGCGCCATCCTTGCGCGTGAGCGTCTCCATCGGCACGAAGTACTCGTGCGCGTGCGGCACCTGGCTGGTTGCGAAGTGGCTGTAGTGGCGCGGGCGCAAGCCATACATCACCCGCATGTCGCGGACCGGCACGACCAGCGGACGGCTTGGCGCCTCGGCGAGCAGCCCGGTCGCGACCCAGCGCGGCGTCGCGTCCCCCGCCATCACCGGAGCCAGCAGCCAGTCGACCGGGCATAGCGCCAGCATGGACTGCGTGCTCGGCGCAAAGCGGCTGCGCTTGTCGAGCAGGTTCTGCAACGAGGAACACGCTTCGATGGCGAATATGTCGGCATAGGGATCGTCCGCGGTGCCGCCGAAATTGAGCCACAGCCCATCCGGCAAGGTGCGGAAGCGCTGGCTGCCCGGCAGCTTGAGGAAGGGCTGGCACGAGCCGCACTCATTGGCCGGACGCCCGCGCAACCAGCTTCCCGCTCGCATGAGGTGACGCGGCGATCCGGCCGGCAGCCCCGGCGGACGCTGCGGCCAGGTCTTCAGTCGCGCGCGGACCAGAGCGTCGAGGGACTGGTGAGCTTCCATGCAGTGTCTCCCAGCAGGTTCAAGATGTCTGCAACCTGCGGGTGTAGTCCTAGTTCTAGTTTGCTACCTCAAGAAGAGTACAATCGTAATTAGGTAAGCTTTACCGCAAAAACAGCAGGTTTTCGCCGGCACCCGGCGGGCAACGGGGTCAGGCGGCTGCAAACTTTGCCCGATCTAAAACTCAGGATTTGCCACAAATAGACACACTTGCGCGATGATCTGGCAGTCGCCTCTGAGGTTCCGCACGCCGCGCTCCCCGCCTGTCCACTGTTTCAGCATGTGAAACGCCAGTCCGCCGCCCCGGCGC
Organism: uncultured Acetobacteraceae bacterium; assembly: GCA_964246775.1. Lineage (GTDB taxonomy): Bacteria > Pseudomonadota > Alphaproteobacteria > Acetobacterales > Acetobacteraceae > CAXMMR01. The sequence continues at coordinate 7,426 of CAXTSD010000072.1, forward strand.
GACAGGACTGCCGAGCAGCCGCGCTCAGCGCGACCCGGCGGGCGCGAAGTCGCGTCGCGTGTGACCGGTATAGACCTGGCGCGGGCGGCCGATGCGCTGCGCCGGATCCTCGATCATCTCCTTCCATTGGCTGATCCAGCCGACGGTGCGCGCCACCGCGAACAGCACGGTGAACATGCTGGTCGGAATGCCCATCGCCTTGAGGATGATGCCGGAGTAGAAATCGACGTTCGGATACAGCTTCTTGCCGATGAAGTAGTCGTCCTCGAGCGCGATCTTCTCAAGACCCATGGCGAGGTCGAGTAGCGGGTCGTCGGTGATGCCGAGTTCACCCAGCACCTCGTAACAGGTCTGCTGCATGATCTTGGCACGCGGATCGTAGTTCTTGTAGACGCGGTGCCCGAAGCCCATCAGCCGGACGCCGCTGTTCTTGTCCTTCACCCTGGTGATGAACTCCGGGATGCGCTCCTTGCTGCCGATCTCGCCCAGCATCTTCAGCACCGCCTCGTTGGCGCCGCCATGCGCCGGCCCCCACAGGCTCGCGATGCCGGCGGCGATGCAGGCGAACGGGTTGGCGCCGGTCGAGCCGGCGAGGCGAACCGTCGAGGTCGAGGCGTTCTGCTCGTGGTCGGCGTGCAGGATCAGGATGCGGTCCATCGCCCGGGCGAGCACCGGGTTGACCTTGTAGTTCTCTGCCGGCACGGCATTCATCATGTAGAGGAAGTTCTCCGCGTAGCCGAGGTCGTTGCGCGGATACATGAACGGCTGGCCGATCGAATATTTGTAGGCCCAGGCGGCGATGGTCGGGATCTTGGCGATCAGCCGATAGGCGCTGATCTCCCGGTGGTCCGGGTTATTGATGTCGAGGCTGTCGTGGTAGAACGCCGAGAGCGCGCCGACGACGCCGCAGATCACCGCCATCGGATGCGCGTCGCGTCGGAAACCGTTGTAGAAGGCGCGTAGCTGCTCGTGCACCATGGTGTGCATCATGATGCCGTGCTCGAACCGCGCCAGTTCGTCCGGCTTCGGCAGCTCGCCCTCCAGCATCAGGTAGGCGACCTCGAGGAAGTGCGACTGCTCGGCCAGCTGCTCGATCGGGTAACCGCGATGCAGCAGCACGCCCTCGTCGCCGTCGATATAGGTGATCTTGCTGTCGCAGGCCGCGGTGCCGCCGTAGCCGGGGTCGAAGGTGAAGACGCCGAGCTCGCCATAGAGCTTGCGGATGTCGGCGACCGCCGGCCCGATCGTGCCGTCGAGCAGCGGCAGGGTCAGGCGACGCTCGGTGCCGTCCAGAGTGACGGTGACGGTCCGGTTGGTGCCACTCATGTTCGATGTCCTGTGTTCGAGCGCGGTCCGCCGGAGGCGCGGCGTGACTGCGCAGAGATAAGAGCGGCGATGCTTCGAGCGCAACCTTCGCACTTGCACCAAAAAGCGATGCGCCAGCGAACGGCGATGGCTCCGCCCGGTCAGCGCGACGCTGAGTACGCCACGGGCTCTGCACGCGACCCGTTGCGAGCCAGCGCGCTTCGCAGCTGATGCGGGCGTGATCGTGGGGACAAATGGTCTCGCCCGATAGGATGCCGCTCCTTTTTGGGGAGTGGACACCCAGTGAGTTGGGAGGATCAGGGGCGGCAGTATCACCAGGGTTCGGCCACGGCCGCGCGCCGGACAAGCACCAGCACGGGACTTTTGGCGGCGTCAGCCAGCGCATCGCGACCGTCATCGGCAGCGTGATCGCGCATTTTC
>CAXTSD010000073.1:0-5459 GCA_964246775.1 uncultured Acetobacteraceae bacterium
CTGCGCTCGCGCTCGGCGAGGCGGTGGCGGCCGGCCGTGGCGCGCCACTCGCCGCGTTGCGCGAGAGTGGCCGCGACGGCGCGAGCGGCCCGCGTCGCCCCGGCGCCATCGGCTTCGCCGCCCTGCGCGGTGGCCAGGTCGTCGGCGAGCACAGCCTGATCTTCGCCTCCGACAGCGAGCAGATCGCGCTCAGCCATCGCGCCTACGACCGCCGCGTCTTCGCCGCCGGCGCCGTTCAGGCCGCGTTGTGGACGGCCGAACGGCCGGCCGGCCTCTACGGCATGCGCGACGTGCTGGGGTTGTGACGCGCGCTGCAGGTCTCGTTCGGCGCGCGGCCGAACCGTGCGGACGCGGCGCCACCGGCAAAGCTGTCGCATGCCGCAACCTGATCCCGACGTGCGGCTTGTTGCTGCGTCCGGGCCAGCGGCTGCGGCGCGCCAGGGTGCGACAGGCCAGGGTGCAACAGGCCAGGATGCGACAGGCCAGGGTGCGACAGGCCAGTGTGTGACAGGCCAGGGTGTGACAGGTGGAGTGCGGTCTTGGACCAAGCGGAGATGAACGGCCACCTGGAGCTGCTCCGCCAGCAGACCATTCTCGCCCGGTTCGGCGAACTCGCCCTCAAATCGGACGACCTCGACGAGATATTGACCGAGGCGTGCCGGCTGGTCGGCGAGGCGCTCGGCACCGACCTCGCCAAGGTCATGCAGATCGAGGCGGACGGCGCGACGCTGCTGGTGCGCGCCGGCGTCGGCTGGCATCCCGGCGTCGTCGGCACGGTGCGGGTCGAGCTGTCGGAGCGATCCTCCGAGGGACACGCGCTGAAAACCGGCAAACCGATGATCTCGGCCGACATCGCGACCGAGACGAGGGTCTCCTACCCGTCATTCCTGACCGATCACGGCGTGAAGGCGGTCGCCAACGTCGCCATCATCGGCGGCAAGGGCAAGGCGCCGTTCGGCATATTGCAGATCGACAGCCGCTCGCCGCGCGCCTTCACCGACGACGACACGGCCTTCCTCAGCGGCTACGCCAACCTGATCGCGGCGGCGGTGGAGCGCTTGAGCGTGATGGCGGCGCTGCGCGCGAGCGTGCGGCGGCAGGAGGCGGCGCTCGAGACCGGGCTCATCGGGTTCTTCGAGTGGGACGTGCCGGCCGCCACGGTCACCGCAGACAAGTATTTCGCCGCCTTCTACGGCCTCGATCCGGCGTGCCTGCAGGCCGGCGTGCCGCTCGCCACCCTCGCTGATCTCGTCCACCCCGACGACCGCGCGTCGACCGCGGGCAACGTTTGCGCGGCGATCGCCGCCGGCTCGGATTATGTCGATGAGCTCCGCCTCGTCCACGCCGACGGCACGACGCATTGGCTGCACGTGCGCGGCCGCTGCACCGAGTGGGAGGGGGAGCAGCAGGGCGAGTACCAAGGCGGGCGGCCGCGGCGCTACACCGGCACCGCGGTCGAGATCACCGCCGCCAAGGCGACCGAGGAGGCGCTGCGCCGGTCCAACGACCTGCTGGAGGCGAGGGTCGGCGAGCGCACCCGCGAGCTGAGCGAGGCGAACGCCAGATTGCGGGCCGAGGCCGCCGAGCGCGAGCAGGTCGAGGAGGCGCTGCGGCAGTCGCAGAAGATGGAGGCGGTCGGCCAGCTCACCGGCGGCATCGCGCACGACTTCAACAACATGCTCCAGGCGATCGGCGGCAGCCTGGAGCTGATGGGCCGGCGGGTGGAACAGGGCCGCGCCGACGAGGCGCTGCGTCTGGCGGGCAGCGCGCGCGCGACCGTGGAGCGGGCGGCCGCCCTCACGCACCGGCTGCTCGCGTTCGCCCGGCGCCAGACGCTGCAGCCGCGCATGATCGACCCGGATGAGCTGGTCGGCGGCCTGATCGAGCTGATCGAGCGTATGGTCGGCCCCGCGGTCAGGGTCGAGGTGGCGCCGCGCAACGGAGTGTGGCACGTGCTGTGCGACCCGAACCAGCTCGAGAACGTGCTGCTCAACCTCGCCATCAACGCCCGCGACGCGATGCCCGAGGGCGGCACGCTGCGCATCAGCACCGGCGATGTCCGCCTGTCGGCCGCCGACATTGCCGGCCAGCATGGCGCCGCATCAGGCGACTATGTCGAGATCGTCGTCGCCGATAGCGGCGTCGGCATGGACGAGGCGACCCGGCTGCGCGCTTTCGAGCCGTTCTTCACCACCAAGCCGATCGGGCAGGGCACCGGGCTTGGCCTGTCGCAGCTCTACGGCTTCGCCAAGCAGTCGGGCGGTGCCGTGCGGCTCGACAGCGCTCCTGGCCGGGGCACGACGGTGCGGCTCTTCCTGCCACGTCACGCGGTCGCCGAGAGTGCCGACGCGCCGGCGGCGACGCGCAACGAACCGGACATCGCCGCCGCCGGCGCGGTGGTGCTGCTGGTCGAGGATGAGGCCGAGGTGCGTCACGTCGCGGCGGAGCGGCTGCGCGAGCGAGGCAGCCAGGTTCTGGAGGCGTCGAGCGGGCCCGACGCCCTGGCGGTGCTGCAGGACACGCGTCGCCAGGTCGACGTTCTGGTGACCGATGTCGGCCTGCCTGGCGGCCTGAACGGGCGTCAGGTCGCCGATGCGGCGCGCCTGACCAGGCCCACGCTGCCGGTGCTGTTCATCACCGGTTACGCCGGCAGCCTGCTGCAGGGCCGGCTGGCACCGGGAATGGCGGTGATCGGCAAGCCGTTCACCCTCGACGCGCTGGTCGCGACGGTCGGCGGCATGCTCGAGCCAGGGCCGGATCAGACCGACCCCGCCTGATCGGTTGACGCAGCCTCGGCGTCGCCGTGCTCCGCGTTTGGCGCGAGCGAACGCAGCGTGCCGGCGAGATCACGCAGGCTGGTCTCGCCTTTGCTCAACACCTGGCTCGCGCTGTCCAGCCGGCCGCGATCCTCGCGCGTCAGGTCGCGCGCGGTGAGCACGATGACCGGCACGTCGGCGCAGCCCGGCCGCTCGCGCAGCTCATGCAGGAAGGCGAAGCCGTCCATCACCGGCATCGTCAGGTCGAGCAGGATCAGCCTGGGCACGGCATGCGCGACGCGGTCGAGCGCCTCGCGGCCGTTGCCTGCCTCGACCACGCTCCAGCCGTTCTTCTCGAGCATGCTGCGCATGCGCTCGCGCGCGTCGGTGTCGTCGTCGACGATCAGCACGTCGCCGACGGCGTCGTGGAAGCGGTCCATCACGCCCCTGAACGCCTCCCACTCGACCGGCTTCGGCACGTAGTCGGCGGCGCCGAGCGAGGTCGCGAGCCCGCGCTCGCCGACGAACGTCACCATGACGACGGGGATCCTGGCGAGGTCCGGGTCGGCCTTCAGCCGCGCCAGCACCGACCAGCCATCCATGCCCGGCATCATCACGTCGAGCAGGATCGCCCGCGGCCGCAACGCCTTCGCCATCGCAAGGCCGGTCTGACCGTCTGGCGCGAGGCGCGCGCTGAACCCCTCGCGTTCCAGGAAGCGGCTCATCAGGTCGCGCTGCGCCGGATCGTCGTCGACGACCAGGACGAGGTCGCTCCTCTCCTTGTCGCTCACTGGGCGCAAGTCGCCCGGCTCCGGGCGGGCGCCCGCCGCCTCGATCTCGGCGGGCAGGCTGACGGTGAAGGCGCTGCCCTGGCCGGGCGCGCTCGTCACCGCCACATCGCCGCCGAGCATGGTGCTGAACACCTTGGTGATCGACAGCCCGAGCCCGGTGCCGCCGAACTTGCGGGTGGTCGAGGCGTCGGCCTGCTGAAAGCGCTGGAACAGCTTGGCCAGCTGCTCCTCGGTCATGCCGATCCCGTCATCGGCGACCTGGAACACCATCTGGCCGCCGTCGCGGCGGACCGACAGGGTGATCGTTCCGCGCTCGGTGAACTTGGCGGCGTTGCTGAGCAGGTTGAGCAGGATCTGGCGTATCTTGGTCACGTCCGAGCGCATGGCGCCGAGATCCGCGCCGGCATCCAGCACCAGCGTGTTCGCCTTCTTGCCGACCAGGCCCTGCACCGTCGCCGCCACCTCGCGCACCATGTCGGCGACGTCGAAGGTCTCGGTGAACACCTCCATCTTGCCGCTCTCGACCTTGGACAGGTCGAGCACGTCGTTGATGAGGCCGAGCAGGTGGCGGGCGTTGCTCTCGATCTTGCCCATGTCGACGGCGAACCCGGCCGGATCGCCGCCCTCCTCGATCTCCTCCTGCAGCATCTCGCTGTAGCCGATGATGGCGGAGAGCGGCGTGCGCAGCTCGTGGCTCATATTGGCGATGAAGGTGCTCTTGGCCCGGTTCGCCTCCTCGGCCGCCTCGCGCGCCGCCTCCACCACCGCCTCGGCGCGCTTGCGGTCGGTGATGTCCATGACCACCATGCCGGCGCCGTCGATCTCCTGGCGGCCTTCGCCACGCCAGAGCGGGTAGAAGCTCATCAGGTAGGAGCGCGTCCGCTCGGCGCCGCCGACCTCGGCCTCGACGTTCTGGACGACCTCGCCGCGCTGCACCACGCGCTGCAGCTGCGGCTCGAGCTGGCCGCGCATTTCAGGCAGCACGCTCCACAGCTCGCGTCCGACGTCGGCGTCGAGCGCCCGCTCGCTCATCACCGCCAGCGCCTTGTTGAGGTGACGCACCCTGAGCGTGCGATCGAGGAAGCCGAGCCCGACCGGCGCGTTGTCGAGCACGCCCTCGAGCAGCGCGTTGGTCGCCCGCTCCTGCCGGCGCCGGCTGAGCGCGAGCCAGGCGAACCAGACGCAGGCGAGCAGCGCCGCGATCGAGGACAGCACGGTGAGGGCGAGGTTGCGCGCCTGGCTCGCCCGCTCCTCGGCGGCGATCCTGAGCGCGATGTCGCGATGCAGGGCGGCGGTCTCGGCGCGGACCGCGTCCATCGTCGCCTTGTCGTCGCCTGACCGCACGAACGCCATCGCCGCGTCGGCGCCCTCGCGGCGGCGGGCGTCCACCGCGCTCTCGGCGATGACGCGTTTGGCGGTGACCGAGCGGCGCAGCACCGACAGCGCCGCGCCCGGTGTTTGCAAGTCCGGTGTCTGCAAGGCGGGTGTCTGCAAGGCGGGCGCCTGCCCGGTGGCGCCTGCCGGCAGCAGCGCGTCGAGCTGCGCGACCGCGAGCCGGTACGGCTCGAGGAAGGCTTCGTCGCCGGTCAGCAGGAAGCCGCGTTCGCCGGTCTCGAGGTCCTTCATCGCCGAAAGCACCGCGTCGGCGCGGGCGGAGAGCGCCTCGCCGCGCTTGACCGAGGCGGCGCTGCGATCGTTCGCCGCGACGTTCCACGCCGTCGCCAGCAAGGCGCAAGCGAGCAGCGCCCCGGCCGCCGCCGATCCGCGGCCCACCCGGTTGAGGGCGGCCGACCATCCGCGATCACCGCTTGCGACGTCCATCATGTGTCTCGTGGTCCTCGGCAGCGCCCGGCGCGCCGTGGGGGGGGGGGGGGGGGGGGGGGGGGGGGGGGGCGGCGGGCGGGGGCGGGGG
>CAXTSD010000073.1:5469-9070 GCA_964246775.1 uncultured Acetobacteraceae bacterium
CACGCGGACGTCAAACGCGACGACGACGCGATGGCTGCAAGGGCCACGTAATCGCCCGGCAGGTGATCAGAACGGCTTGCGGCTGGTGCCAAGCGCCGGGCCGATCGCGATGGTGCCGAAGATGCCGGCCATGAAGCCGTCGCTCGCCCGGTTTCGCTGAAACGGAATTATGTAGTTGTCAGGGTTGACGTAATACTGGACGAACGGCGACAGGAAAGCCCATCGCGTCAGCACGATGCGGCCGACGGCCTCGAAGGCGAAGTTGTCGCGCGGTTCGGTGAGGTTGAGGCCGCCGATCCTGCGTCGGACGGTCTGCTCGAAACTGGCCTCGATCTGGCTCAGCCGCTGATAGCGTGCCTGTACACCGAACGCGTCGAGCGGGCGACCCGGTATGAAGCCGGTGAAGTTGACGCCGACCAGCGCGTCGAGATCGATCGGCTGCGGCTTGTCCACCGCGACATCGAGGGAGCTGAACACCTGGATGTTCTTGGGCGGGCCGACCCTCGGGCCGCCGTCGCGCCAGAGAACCTTGCCGCCTTGCCAGAAGATCACGCCGCCGCCCGGATAGCCGGTGGCGACGGTGGCGCGCGTCGCGGTGAGCGTCTTGCCTTTCTGGTTGGTGAGATCGGTGCCGCGGGTATTCCACTCGAAACCCAGCTCCATGTTGGCCGGATAGCGGGCGTTGTCGAACTCGCTGCGATAGCCGAGCTCGCCGAGGACTTGCGCGCCAGAGGAGTCCCGCACGCCGAACGCGTATGGCCGGGCGACCGCGCGGCGGTAGTTATCCTCGAACGCGCCGGCCTGCAGATACCATGTCGGCGTCAGGCGGTAGCTGGCGTTGCCGCTCCAGACGCCATACGGCGGCGAGTTGAAGTCGGCGTCGGAGTTGAGCACCGGCGAGGGATAGCTGAATGGATCAAGGCTGTTCGGGATGAAGTAGTAGCGGGATACGTTGGCCCGGCCGATCTCGGTCGAGAGCTTGCCACCAAATGACTTCTGCTCGTAGGTCAGCAGCGTGATGACGGTCTTGGCGGAGAACGGCGTCGTCTGATAGCCGGTAAGCTCACCTCCGGTATTGATGACCATGCCGGGAATGTTGCTTCTGTAGAAGTATATCGTGTCCGCCGCGTGGACGTTGCCGCCTGGCAGGCCGATCAGCTTGCTGAGATCGATGTCGACCGCGGGGCGGACCAGTCCGAGGTTGTTGGTGTTGCCTGGCTGCGAGCCGGCGCTCGGGTTGGCGAGGAACTTGTCGAGGACGACGCCGTGGAAATCGATGCCGTGCTCAAGCAGGGTGTCGCCGAGTCGGGGGAACAGGCCGGTGCTGATGGTCGGCGACGTGGTCGGCGCCGGAACGTTGAGTATGTTCGCCTGTCCCGGCGTATTCAGCCTGCTGCCGTCGGGCGCGATGCCGATCGAGCTGTTGGGGCCGAGGCTGCGCGCCGGGGCGGCGGGCGCCGGATCGGCCGCGCGCGCCGCCGTCAAGGCGACCAGAAGCGTCAATGCCGATGCGGCCAGAACGCGTGCTCGCATGGGTTTCCTCCTGGCCGATCGAGGCTCAGCGCCGGTCGGTTTTGCCCGATCGTTGCGCGTTGTCATCTGCCATAAGCGACGAAATTACCGCCCCGGTCAACGCTTTGCCTGACTGTAGGTGCGCTGCCGCAACGTTGGCGCGCCCGGGCGGGGGCGGGGAACCGCCTCCGGCGACGCGGCGTTGCCGACGGCGAGCCCACCGCTTGCCCCATTTCCGATGACCGGGAGAGCGCGCGATGGCAGACGCCACACCCTACGAGGTCGCCTGGGACGAGGCGGCGATGGCGCGCCTGCTCGACCAGGTGCGGGCCTACCGGTTCCCGCCCGCGCCCGAGGGCGGCGGCTGGGACTATGGCTGCGACGCCGGGTTCCTCCGCGCGCTCTGCGCCTATTGGGCCGAGGGCTACGACTGGCGCGCCGCGGTGGCCGACCTGAACCGCTGGCCGCAGTTCACCCTCGAGGTGGACGGGTTCGGCCTGCATTACGTCCACGTGGTCGGCGAGGCGGCGGGGCGGCGTCCGCTGCTGCTGTCGCATGGCTGGCCAAGCTCGGTGTTCGAGTTCTGGCCGGTCATCGAGGCGCTCGCCTTTCCCTCGCGCTCGGGCGGTCGGGCCGAGGATGCGTTCGACCTGGTGATCCCGTCGCTGCCTGGCTACGGCGCCTCGCAAAAGCCGACCCGACTGATCGACCAGGCCAAGACGGCGCGGCTCTACGACCGGCTGATGACGGAGCTTGGCTATGGCCGCTACCTCGCCCAGGGCGGCGATTGGGGCGCCCTGGTCACCGCCATGCTCGGCTTGCACCACGCCGACCACGTCCGCGCCATCCAGATGACGATGCTGTTGCCGCAGCCGGACGCCTCGCCGGAGACCGAGGAGGAGAACGGCTGGGCGGCGGCGATGCGCCACGCCGAGACCACGCTCGGCGCCTACGCGCAGCTGCAGGCGACCAGGCCGCAGAGCCTGGCCTGGGCGATGGCCGACAACCCAGTCGGCCAGGCGTCGTGGATCGTCGAGCGGTTCCACGACTGGGCCGACCTGCGCCGGCGCCCGTTCGAGACGGTATTCACGCGCGACCAGTTGCTGACCACGGCGATGGTCTACCTGATGACGGACGCGTTCACGACCAGCGCCTGGTATTATGCCGCGGCCATGCAGGGCGGGACGCGGCGGCTGCGGCCAGGCGAGCGCGTCGGCGTGCCGACCGCCTTCACCCTCTACCCCGACCCGCGCCACCCTCGCCCGCCGCGCAGCTTCGCCGAGAAAGGCTACGCCGTGAGCCGCTGGGTGGAGATGCCGCAGGGCGGGCACTTTCCCGCGATCGAGGTGCCGGCGCAGTGGGTCGAGGACGTCCGCGCCTGGGCGAGGCAGGCCGGGTAGGCTCTGCGTTGTGTCCTGCAATGGGACACAGTTTGTCCCCAAAGCCAACTCGCGAGGTTTGCCCGGATAGAATTTAGCCAGCGTTATCAACGCTCTCAAATTGGCATATCGCTTGCGCTCCTGTCGGTTGGGCTTGAGCCCTGAGGACGGAGACAGTGATGAGAACGAAACATTGGCTGCTTGCCGCAACGCTGCTCGCGGGCGGCGTCGGCGCGGCGTTCGCGCAGAACGCGGCGATCTACGATCCGGCGCAGCTCCCGGCGACGAAGGGAACCGTTGCCGAATACAGCCTGACGCCGCGCGGCGACGTCGACGGGCTGATCCTGACCGACGGGACGGAGGTGCATCTTCCGCCGCATCTCGGCACCCAGCTCGTCTACGCGGTGAAGCCGGGCGACGCCGTCACCATTCGCGGCCTCAAGGCGCGCGCCGTCTCGATGGTGCAGGCGATGTCGGTCAAGAACGACGCGACCGGCAACACGGTCACCGATACCGGGGCGGGCGGTCCGCCCGGCCCGCGCGAGGTGCTGCAGCCGCTTTCGGACGCCGGACGCATCAAGGCGCAGCTGCACGGCCCGCGCGGCGACCTGAACGGGGCGCTGCTGGAGGACGGCACGATCATCCGCCTGCCGCCGCCGGAGGCGCAGCGGCTCGCCGCCGTGCTGACCGCCGGCGCATCGCTCGAGGTG
>CAXTSD010000074.1:0-9029 GCA_964246775.1 uncultured Acetobacteraceae bacterium
CACTATACAAGTCAGGGAAGCGAAGCGTAAGGCAAGGCCAGAGGCTCTGCCTCTGGACTCCGCTGGGGTCGAGCGACCCCAGACCCGCATCCGTTGGAGTCTCCAGGCGATAGATCTCTCTTGTCTTGCGAAGCATTCAACTATCCGCGTCACACGACACAGCGCCGTGTGAGCCACAGGACAAAATAAATGGATTTCAAAGGCTTCGCCTTTGATCAGAGTCCAGAGGCGAAGCCTTTGGCCTTGCCTTGCCTTGCCTTGCTTCAGTCCCGCAGCAACTCGTTGATCGACGTCTTAGCCCGCGTCCGCTCGTCCACCCGCTTCACGATCACCGCGCAGGCAAGCGAGGGTCCGGGCGCGCCGTCCGGCAGCGCCCGTCCGGGCAGCGCGCCCGGCACCACCACCGCGTAGGCCGGCACCCGTCCGACGAACACCTCGCCGGTCGCGCGGTCGATGATCTTCGTCGAGGCGCCGAGGAACACCCCCATCGCCAGCACCGCCCCGCGTTCGACGCGCACGCCCTCGGCGACCTCTGAGCGGGCGCCGATGAAGCAGTCGTCCTCGATGATCACCGGATCGGCCTGCAGCGGCTCGAGCACGCCGCCGATGCCGGCGCCGCCGCTGATATGCACGTTGCGGCCGATCTGCGCGCACGAGCCGACCGTCGCCCAGGTATCGACCATCGCGCCGCGGTCCACATAGGCGCCGACATTGACGAAGCTCGGCATCAGCACCACGCCCGGCGCCACATAGGCGGAGCGCCGCACGATTGCCCCCGGCACCGCACGAAACCCCGCCGCGACGAACCGGCTCGCCCCCCAGCCCTCGAATTTTTGCGGCACCTTGTCATAGGCGGGCGCCGCCCCGACCCCGCCCGTCGCCACGCTGTCGTTGAGGCGAAACGACAGCAGCACCGCCTTCTTCAGCCATTGATGCACCACCCAGCCATCGCCAGCCGGGCTCGCCACCCGCAGCGCGCCGCGGTCAAGCCCGTCGAGCGCCTCGTCGACGATGGCGCGGTCGTCGCCCGAGGCCGCGGCGCTCAACCCCTCCCGACGCTCCCACAGCGCGTCGATCCGCGCCGACAGTGGTGTCACAGAACCATCGTTTAAAAACACCTTGATAAATGGATTTTAAAGGCTCCGCCTTTAATGGGGTCAAGGGGCAAAGCCCCTTGCCTTGCCTATTGCTTTTGTTGTTGCTGAGCCCGATCTACCGCTTGATCAAAGTCCCCGGCCCCGCCTCGGTGAACAGCTCCAGCAAGCAGGCGTGCGGAATGCGCCCGTCCAGGATGACCGCCGCCTTGGCCCCCTGTTGCACCGCCGAGATGCAGTTCTCGACCTTCGGTATCATGCCGCCGGAGATCCAGCCCGCCTTGATGCCGGCCTGCGCCGCCGCGATCGACAGTTCGGGCACGAGCTGTCGGTCCTCGCCGAGCACGCCCGGCACGTCGGTCAGCATCAGCAGCCGGTTGGCGCCGAGCGCGCCGGCGACCGAGCCGGCCACGGTGTCGGCGTTGATGTTGTAGGTCTGCCCGTCGCGGCCGACGCCGACCGGCGCGATCACCGGGATCAGCCCGGCCCCGGTCAGCGCGTGGATCACCCGCACGTCGACCAGCTCCGGCTCGCCGACGAAGCCGAGGTCGAGCACGCGCTCGATCTGGCTGCCTTCGTCGCGCACGCTGCGCTGCAGCTTCTTCGCCCGGATCAGCCCGCCATCCTTGCCGCAGATGCCGACGGCGAGCGCGCCCGTCCGGTTGATCAGGTCGGCGACGCGCTTGTTCACCGTCCCGGCGAGCACCATTTCGACGACTTCGACCATCGCCGCGTCGGTGACGCGCAGGCCCTCGATGAAGGTCGACCGGATGCGCAGTCGTTCCAGCATGGCGTTGATCTGCGGCCCGCCGCCATGCACGACGACCGGGTTGACGCCGACCTGCTTGAGCAGCGCGATGTCGCGGCCCCACTCGGCGGCAAGCGCCTCGTCGCCCATCGCGTGGCCGCCATACTTGACGACGATGGTGGCGCCCGCGTAGCGGCGCAGGAATGGCAGCGCCTGCGACAGGATGTTCGCCTGCTCGGCCGCCCGCGCCAGATCGTCAGGATCAATCACCCTCGCCCCTCACGGCTGCGGCGGGCAGGCGTATGCGCGAGGCCCGCGACGGTCAAGCGCGCCCCACAAGCCCGGCAGCCGCAAGCCCGGCATGCGCAAGGCTGGCGAGTTCGGCCCGCAGCTCGGCGATGCCGAAGCCGGTCTCGCTGCTCGTCGCCAGCACTTCGGGAAACGCCGCCGCGTGCTGGCGCGACAGCGCGGCGACCTCGGCGACCTTGCGGGCGAGGGAGGCGGGTGTCGCGCCGTCCGCCTTGGTCAGCACCAGCTGGAAGGTGACGGCGGCGCGGTCGAGCAGCTGCATCACCGCCTCGTCGCTCTCCTTCAGCTCGATGCGGCTGTCGAGCAGCAACACGACGCGTCGGAGCGTCGGCCGGCCGCGCAGGAACTCGAACATCAGCCCTTGCCAGTCGCGCTTGATCTCCTTGTTCGCCTGCGCGTAGCCGTAGCCAGGCATGTCGACCAGGGTCAGCCGGCCGCCGAGATCGAAGAAGTTGAGCTGCCTGGTGCGGCCCGGCTGGTTGGAGGCGCGGGCCAGGCCGCGATGCCCGACGAGGGCATTGATCAGCGACGACTTGCCGACGTTGGAGCGGCCGGCGAAGGCGATCTCCGGCCGATCGGTCGCCGGCAGCTGGTCAAGGCGCTGGGCGGCGAAGAAGAAGCGGCACTCGGCGGCGAACAGCTTGCGACCCGCCTCGAGGAACGCCGCCCGTTCCTCGTCGCTTCGCCGCGGCGGCGCGAATGCGGCGCGTTCGCCCGCCGCGTCGCTCACGTCCTGGCGACCCGCGCACGGCTGCCCTTGCCCTCCAGCCGGGTGCCGCGCTGGATCAGCCATTGCTGCAGCACGGTCAGCGTGTTGTTGGTCGACCAGTAGATCACGAGTCCGGCCGGAAAACGGGCCAGCATGAAGGTGAAGATGATCGGCATGAACTGGAACAGCCTTGCCTGCGCCGGATCGGGCGGCGGCGGGTTCATCTTCTGCTGCAGGAACATGGTGAAGCCCATGATGATCGGCCAGGCGCCGAGATGCAGGAACGGCGACAGCGCCGAGGGCTCGAACGGCAGCAGCCCGAACAGGTTAAAGATGTTGGTGGGGTCGACCACGGACAGGTCATGGATCCAGCCGAAGAACGGCGCGTGGCGCATCTCGATGGTGACGAAGATGTCCTTGTAGAGCGAGAAGAACACCGGTATCTGGATGACCATCGGCAGGCAGCCGGAGGCCGGGTTGACCTTTTCCGCCTTGTAGACCGCCATCATCTCGCTCTGCAGCTTCGCCGGATCGTCCTTGTATTGCTCGCGCACCGCCTTGATCTTCGGCCCGAGCAACTTCATCTTGCTCATGCTTCGATAGGACTTGGCGGCGAGCGGAAAGAACAAGGCTTTCACGCCGATCGTGAAGACGATGATCGCAATGCCGAAATTGCCGAACACGCCGTTCAGCCAGTCGAGCGCGTAGAAGATCGGCTTGGTCAGGAAATAGAACCAGCCGAAATCCACCGCCTTGTCGAAATTCGGGATGTGCAGCGCGCTTTCGTAGTGGTCGAGCAGCGTCACCACCTTGGCGCCGGCAAACGCGTGCGAGCTGTAGGCGACGTCGCCGCCCGGAGCCAGCAGCTCGGCGTCGCGGGTGACGACGTCGACCTGATAGCGATCGGCGTCGTTCTGCAGGGTGTGGCGGAACGACATCGTGCTGAACGAGGTCTGGTCCGGCACCAGCGCCGCGAGCCAGTACTTGTCGGTGATGCCGGCCCAGCCGTTGCTGCTCACCGCGCTGAGCGAGGTGCCGTCGTTTTTCGCAGCCTCGGACTTGGCGTTCTTGTAGGTCTGCTCCTTGAGCGTGCCGCCGATGACGCCGAGCAGGCCCTCGTGCAGTATGTAGTAGCCGGCGGTCTGCGGCGTGTAGTCGCGCTTGACCCGCGCGTAGGGGTAGAGCTGCACCGGCGCCCCGGTCGCGTTGTGCACGCGCTGCTCGACGCCGAACATGTAGTTGTCGTCGATCGTGAACACGAGCGAGAAGGTGAGCCCGGCGCCGTTGTCCCAGGTCAGTGTCACCGGATGGCCGGGCCGCAGCGCGCCGCCGGCCGGCGCGGTCCACAGCGTATCGTTGCCCGGCAGTGCGGCCGTGTTGCCGGGTGCCGCCGTCCAGCCGTACTGTATATAGGTGGGCTGCGGATCGCTCGGCGGCTCGAGCCAGCGCACCAGCGGCGAGGCCTTGTCGATCGTCTCGTGATAATCGCGCAGCACCACGTCGTCGAGCCGGGCGCCGACCAGGCTGATGCTGCCCTTCAGCTTCGGCGCGTCGATCGGGAGGCGCGGCACCTCGCGCGGCGGCGCGACGGCGACCGGCTCGGTGCCCGGGGCCGCGGGGTTGCCGGTCGGCGCCGGCGCGCCCTCGCTCGGGGTCGTCCGCGTGACCTGTGACGCGCTCTGCGCGAGCTGCGGCTGGTTGCGGTGCGGCATCAGCGTCTCGAAGCCGATCAGTATGGCGATCGAGATGACGATTGCGAGGAACAGCCGTTTCTGGTCCATCAGAGTGCCTTGCCGCCTGTCCTCTTGAGCGGCACCGGATCATGGCCGCCAGCGTTCCACGGGTTGCAGCGCGCGATGCGCCATAGCGTGAGGGCAACGCCGCGGCCGGCGCCATGCCGATCGAGCGCCTCGCAGGCGTACTCGGAGCAGACCGGCGCAAAGCGGCAATTCGGCCCGAGCAGCGGCCGCACGCCCCATTGATAGGCGCGCACCAAGGCGATCAGCGGCGCCGCGATCAGCAAGGCGGGCCTCACGCGACGCCCGCCTTGTCGAGGGCGCGGCGGAGATCGCCGACCAGCAGGTCGAAACGCCGCTTGCGCGTGCTGTCCCGGCCGATCAGCACCAGGTCGTAGCCAAGGCAGGGCCGCTCGGCGATCATCAGTCGGGCGGCCTCGCGCAGCCGGCGGCGCGTGCGGTTGCGGATGACGGCATTGCCGACCTTTCTGGTCACCGTGAAGCCAAGCCGCACTGGGCCCGCATCGTCACGCGCCAGCGCCTGCAGCACGACGCCGGAGATCGCCGCCTTGCGCCCGGTGCCGGCGACAAGGAGGAACTCGGCCCGCTTCTTGAGCCGTTGGCGCATCTGCGCCACCTCGACTTGGCTCAGGCAGACAGGCGCTTGCGGCCCTTGGCGCGCCGATTGGCCAGCACCTTGCGGCCGCCAACCGTCGCCATGCGGGCGCGAAAGCCATGCCGGCGCTTGCGGACAAGCTTCGACGGTTGATAGGTACGCTTCACGGCACGCTCCAGAGACAATCGCCCGCGAAAGCGGGGGCGGAAGCGCATGCACTCCCGCGTTCGAAGAGCGGTCTCCTAGCGCCACCCACCCGGCAGGTCAATCTGCCGCGCGCCGGAACTCCGACTTTACTCACCCTGCGGGTTCACGGTTAATTAGCCGCCGTCGCGTAGTTTCATTGGCGCTCTGGTGCAGCGCAGCATAGACTGCCGGCGGCGAGGCGCCTGAATAACACGGGCGCCCGATCAGGCGGCTGGTCAGGGTCGCTGGCCGACGGCGTTTCGCAGACTGTAAACCAGGGTGGACCGATGATCCCGACACCGACAGTGCCAGATCCCGAGACCCGCCAGACCAGCGCCGGAACGGTCATCGTGCCGATCATCCTGTCGGGTGGTTCGGGAACCAGGCTGTGGCCGGTGTCGCGCGAGAGCTTCCCAAAACAGCTCTGGCCGCTGATCTCCGACAAGTCGATGATCCAGGAGACCGCGCTGCGCGCCGCCGGCGATCTGTTCGCCCCGCCGATCGTGGTCTGCAACCACGAGCATCGCTTCCTGATCGCCGAACAGATGCGCGAGGCCGGCATGGCCGAGGCGCGCATCCTGCTGGAGCCGGTCGGCCGCAACAGCGCGCCGGCGATCGCCGCCGCCGCCATGCTGGTTGCCCGCGACAATCCTGACGCGGTGCTCTGGCTGATGGCCGCCGACGCCGCGATCACCCGCAAGGATGCGCTCGCCAAGGCGCTGGCGGCCGCGATAGAGGCCGCCAAGCTCGGCCGGGTCGTGACTTTCGGCATGCGGCCCAACCGTCCCGAAGTGGGCTACGGCTATATCGAGATCGGCGAGGCGATGGCCGAGGCGCCGGGCGTGCACGAGGTCACCCGCTTCGTCGAGAAGCCCGACATGGCGACGGCGGCGGTGCTGACCGCCTCGGGCACCCACCTGTGGAACTCGGGCATGTTCGTGTTCACCGTCGAGACGCTGCTCGGCGAGATGCAGCGCTTTGCCCCGGACGTGGTCACCGCCGTCTCCCGCGCCGTCGAGTTCGCCAAGAACGACCTCGACTTCATCCGGCTCGACGAGGCGTCGTTCCGCGCCTGCCCCGACATCAGCATCGACTACGCGCTCGCCGAGCGCACCGACCGCGCGGTCTGCGTCCCGGCGGACCTCGGCTGGTCCGACGTCGGCAGCTGGAACGCGCTGTGGGAGCTCGGCGCCAAGGACCCCGGCGGCAACGTCGCGGTCGGCGACGTGCTGCTCGAAGGCGCGGAAAACTGCTACGCGCGCAGCGACGGCATGCTGACCGCGGTCGTCGGGCTCACCGACGTGATCGTCGTCACCACCGAGGACGCCGTGCTCGCCATGCACCGCGACCGCGCCCAGGACGTGAAGAAGATCGTCGCCAGGCTGCACGCGGCCGGCCGAAGCGAGGCCGCCACCCACAACCGCTGCTACCGCCCCTGGGGCTTCTACGAAGGGCTGATCTCGGCCGAGCGCTTCCAGGTGAAGCGCATCGTGGTGCAGCCAGGGCACAAGCTGTCGCTGCAGAAGCACTATCATCGGGCCGAGCACTGGGTGGTCGTCGCCGGCACCGCGCTCGTGACCCGCGACGCCGAGCAGATCATGCTGCGCGAGAACGAGAGTCTCTACATGCCGCTCGGCTGCACGCACCGGCTCGAGAACCCCGGCCGCATCCCGCTCACCCTGATCGAGGTGCAGTCCGGCGCCTATCTCGGCGAGGACGATATCGTCCGCTTCGAGGACAATTACGGCCGCGTCTGAGCCGCACGCGGTCTCCCGGTCGCCCTTCCCGTCTCCTGCCCACCCCTCTACACTCCGCCGACGGACGGAGCCCGACGATCGCGCCGTTCCACAAGGACCTGACCACAAGGACCTGGAACGATGAAGCTGAAAGCCGAACGCGCGGCTCTGCTCAAGGCGCTGGCCCACATCCAGAGCGTCGCCGAGAAGCGCAACCTGATCCCGATCCTCGCCAACGTGCTGATCACGGTGAAGGATGGTGCGCTCAGCCTGACCGCGACCGACATGGAGATCGCGGTCGTCGAGCAGGTTCCGGCGACGAGCAGCCGCGACGGCTCGACGACGGCGCCGGCCGGAACGCTGTACGAGATCGTGCGCAAGCTGCCGGACGGCGCGGTGATCGAGCTCGACCACGCCGGCGGCGAGAGTCAGCTCGCATTGCGCGCCGGGCGCTACGCGACCAGCCTGGTCGCCTTGCCGACGGACGACTTCCCGAGCATGACGGCGGGCGCGCTGCCGCACCGCTTCCACCTCTCCGGGCTGACGCTGCGCGGCCTGATCGACCGCACGCGGTTCGCGATCAGCACCGAGGAGACGCGCTACTACCTCAACGGCATCTACCTGCACGCGGCGGAGAGCGAGGGCAGCCCGGTGCTGCGCGCGGTGGCGACGGACGGGCATCGTCTCGCGCGGGTCGAGGAGCCGCTGCCGGACGGGGCGGGCGGCATGCCAGGCGTGATCGTGCCGCGCAAGACGGTGGCGGAGCTGCGCAAGCTGCTCGACGAGGAGAGCGGCGACGTCGAGGTCGGGCTGTCCGACACGCGCATACAGTTCACCGCCGGCGTCGTCACGCTGACCAGCAAGCTGATCGACGGCACCTTCCCGGAATACGAGCGGGTGATCCCGCGCGACAACGACAAGATCTTGCGCGTCGGCAAGAAGGATTTTTCCGATGCGGTGGCGCGCGTCGCGGCGATCAGCAGCGAGCGCTCCCGGCCGGTCAAGCTTTCCCTCGCGCGCGATCTGCTGGTATTGTCGGCGGCGAGCCCCGAGCAAGGCACGGCGAGCGAGGAACTGGACGGTGAGCGGGTGTCCTACGACGCCGGGCCGCTCGAGATCGGCTTTCAGGCGCGCTATCTCAACGACATCACCGATCAGATCACCGAACGGGTGGAGTTCCTGTTTTCGGACGGCTCGGCGCCGACCGTGGTGCGCGACGGCGCCGACAGCGCGGCGCTCTACGTGCTGATGCCGATGCGGGTCTGACCAGCCCTGTCCGAGGCCGGACTGCGGCTCACGCGACTGACGCTCACCGATTTTCGCAACTACGAACGTCTGGTCTGGCATCCGGATACGCCGCTCTCGGTGATCACCGGCCCGAACGGCTCGGGCAAGACCAACCTGCTCGAAGCGGTGTCGCTGCTCGCTCCAGGTCGCGGCCTGCGAGGGGCGCGGCTCGCCGAGCTGCCGCGACGAGGCAGCGCCGGGCAGTGGGGCGTCGCGGCGCGGCTCGCCCGCAACGGCCAGCCGGTCGAGCTTGGGACGGCTGTACTGCCGGGCGCCGCCGAGGCAAGCGAGCGTCGACTGTTCCGCCTGAACGGCGCGGCACCGCGCAACCAGGCCGAGATTGCGGAGAATTTCGCCGCGGTGTGGCTGACCCCGCAGATGGACCGGCTGTTCGGGGAGGCCGCCTCGGGGCGGCGGCGCTTTCTCGACCGGCTGGTCTGGGCGCTCACACCGAGCCACGCGCGCGAGACGGCGTCGCACGACCGCGCGATGGCGCAGCGCAACCGGTTGCTGGCGCAAGGCGGAGCACGCGGCGCCGATCCGGCCTGGCTCGCCGGGCTCGAGGACAGCATGGCGCGGCACGCCGTGGCGGCGACGGCATCGAGGCT
>CAXTSD010000075.1:0-9012 GCA_964246775.1 uncultured Acetobacteraceae bacterium
GGCCAGGGCTCTGCCCTGGACCCGCTGGGCCGAGCCGGCCCAGACCGGCATTTATGGAGTCCCCGCCTACGGCTTTTCTTTGCTTTGCGAAACATTTAAATCACTTCACCCCACACTCCGCATTCAGAGGTGAGACGAAGACTACAATAAATGGATTTTAAAGGCTCCGCCTTTAATCGGGGTCAAGGGGCAGACAGCCCCTTGCCTTGCCTTGCCTTGCCTCAGATTGACCCCCTAGCCCCGCCCCTTTAAGCACCTACCTACATGCTGCGCCGCACGCTTGGCCTGGCGAGGGGATAGGATGACCGATACACGCGACGCGTTGATGGTGGCGCAGACCAGCGACGGGCGGGTCGTGCGGCGGCCGCTGTCGCCGCATCTGCAGATCTATCGCTGGCCGCCGACGATGCTCGGCTCGATCCTCAACCGGGCGACCGCGATCGCGATCTCGGTCGGCACGTTGCTGCTGACCTGGTGGCTGGCCGCCGCCGCCGCTGGGCCTGCCGCGTTCGCCACTGTGCAAGGCTTCATCGCCTCGCCGCTCGGCCTGATCCTGCTGCTCGGCTGGACGGCGTCGCTGTTCTATCACTTCTATGCCGGGCTGCGGCATCTGGCCTGGGACGCGGTGATCGGCTTCGAGCAGCGCACGCTGAATCCGGTGACCTACGTCATCCTGGCGCTGACCGCCGGCTCCACCGCCCTCGTCTGGGTGGCCGGCTTCGTCGTGCTCGGAGGCTGAGCGGTGAAGGTCACCGGAGATCGTCGCGGCGCCGAGATCAGCGTGCGCCGCAGCCAGCTCGGCCAGGTGCGTGGCCTGGGTGCGGCGCATGCCGGGGTCGAGCATTGGCGGATCGAGCGGGTGACGGCGATCGCGCTGGTGCCGCTCACCATCTGGTTCGTGGTCGCCGTGCTGTCGATGCTGGGCGCCGATCAGCCGGTGATTGCGCACTGGATCGGCCGGCCGTGGAACGCGGTCTTGCTGCTCGCCCTGGTCGTGCTCACCTTCCATCATACGCAGCTCGGCATGCAGGTGGTCTATGAGGACTACCTGCACGTAAAATGGCAGCAGAACCTGGCGATCTACGGCACCAAGGCGCTCTGCCTGCTGCTTGGCCTGCTCGGCGCGCTGTCGGTGTTGAAGCTTGCCCTCGGCCGGGCGGGCTAGGCGGGTTGGCTTCGGCGATGGCGGGCGCCTCTGACAGGGCGGCCAGGACGTAACGGACCTCTGATGAACGCGATTTCAAAACCTTCCGTCGGCGCCTACACGATCGTCGATCACACCTACGACGTGGTGGTGGTCGGCGCCGGCGGGGCGGGGCTGCGGGCGACGCTCGGCATGGGCTCGGCGGGGCTGAAGACCGCCTGCATCACCAAGGTGTTCCCGACCCGCAGCCACACCGTCGCCGCGCAGGGCGGCATCGGCGCCTCGCTCGGCAACATGGGCGAGGACAACTGGCGCTGGCACATGTACGACACCGTGAAGGGGTCGGACTGGCTCGGCGACCAGGATGCGATCGAATACATGTGCCGCGAGGCGGTGCCGGCGATCTACGAGCTCGAGCATTTCGGGGTGCCGTTCAGCCGCACCGAGGACGGCAAGATCTAT
This sequence comes from uncultured Acetobacteraceae bacterium, assembly GCA_964246775.1. Lineage (GTDB taxonomy): Bacteria > Pseudomonadota > Alphaproteobacteria > Acetobacterales > Acetobacteraceae > CAXMMR01. The sequence goes on from CAXTSD010000075.1 coordinate 1,607, forward strand.
CAGCGGCCGTTCGGCGGCCACATGCAGGATTACGGCAAGACGCCGGCGATGCGCGCCTGCGCCGCCGCCGACCGCACCGGCCACGCCATCCTGCACACGCTCTACCAGCAATGCCTCAAGCACGACGTCGAGTTCTTCGTCGAGTATTTCTCGCTCGACCTGATCATGGACGAGGAGGGCGCCTGCCGCGGCGTCACCGCCTGGTGCCTAGAGGACGGCACCATCCACCGCTTCCGCGCCCAGACCGTGGTGCTGGCGACCGGCGGCTACGGCCGCGCCTACCTGTCCTGCACCTCGGCCCACACCTGCACCGGCGATGGCGGCGGCATGGTGTTGCGCGCCGGCTTGCCGACCCAGGACATGGAGTTCGTGCAGTTTCACCCGACGGGGATCTTTCCCGCCGGCTGCCTGATCACCGAGGGCGCGCGCGGCGAGGGCGGCTACCTCACCAATGCCGAGGGCGAGCGCTTCATGGAGCGCTACGCGCCCACGGCCAAGGACCTCGCCAGCCGCGACGTCGTTTCCCGCTCGATGACGATCGAGATCAACGAGGGCCGCGGCGTCGGGCCGCACAAGGACCACATCCTGCTGCATCTCGAGCATCTCGGCGCCGAGCTGCTGCACGAGCGCCTGCCCGGCATCTCGGAGACCGCGCGGGTGTTCGCCGGTGTGGACGTGACAAAGGCGCCGATCCCGGTGCTGCCGACCGTGCACTACAACATGGGAGGCATTCCGACGAACTATCACGGCGAGGTGCTGAGCCCGACGGCGGCCGACCCCGAGGCGACGGTGCGCGGGCTGATGGCGGTCGGCGAGGCGGCCTGCGTCTCGGTGCACGGCGCGAACCGCCTCGGCACCAACTCGCTGCTCGACCTGGTGGTGTTCGGCCGCGCCGCGGCGCACCGGGCGCAGAGCACGATCCTGCCGGGCGCGAGCCAGGCCGCCCTGCCCGCCCGCGCCGGCGAGGAGAGCCTCGACCGCTTCGACTGGACGCGCCACGCCCGCGGCGGCACCAAGGTCGCCAAGATACGCGAGCAGTTGCAGCGCACGATGCAGGCGCACGCCGCGGTGTTCCGCAACAGCGCCAGCCTGACCGAAGGCGTGGACAAGATGCACACCCTGTGGGGCAGCCTGTCCGACATGGCGGTCTCCGACCGCTCGATGATCTGGAATTCCGACCTCGTCGAGGCGCTGGAGCTGCAGAACTTGGTGCGCAACGGCGCGGCGACGATGGTCGGCGCCGAGGCGCGCCAGGAGAGCCGCGGCGCCCAGGCGCATGACGACTTCCCGGATCGCGACGACGCCAACTGGATGAAGCACACGCTGTCCTGGGTCGGCGATGACGGGCAGGTTCAGCTCGGCTACCGGCCGGTCAAGATGCAGACGCTGACCAACGAGGTGCAGGTGTTTCCGCCCAAGAAGCGCGTTTATTAATGCTACTACGACGGCCATCTGACGCGCTTTCGCTGCGCTCCGATGCTCACGGCCAGGCGGCCGCTCCGCTTCGGTGCTCGCAAAAACACGCCAGCTGACTCGCCGTAGCGCATTCCCGAACATGCCCCCAAGGGATCGGTTTGCGACGCCCCCCCGGCCAGAGACACGAACGAAGGTTCAAGACGACAATGGTTGAGTTCGCGCTACCGAAGAACAGCAAGATCGGCAAGGGCGCCACCCACAAGGCGGCGCCGGGCGCGGCGCGCGTCAAGGAGTTCCGGATCTATCGCTGGAACCCCGATGACGGAAAGAACCCGCAGCTCGACACCTACGAGATCGATCTCGACCGCGTCGGGCCGATGGTGCTCGACGCGCTGATCTACATCAAGAACGAGATCGACCCGACGCTCACCTTCCGGCGCTCCTGCCGCGAGGGCATCTGCGGCTCCTGCGCGATGAACATCGACGGCGGCAACACCCTCGCCTGCCTCAAGCCCACCGCCGAATGCCGAGGCGCGGTGCCGATCTATCCGCTGCCGCACATGCCGGTGGTCAAAGACCTGGTGCCGGACCTCACGGCCGCCTATGCGCAACTGCGCTCGATCGAGCCGTGGCTGAAATCCGACACCGCGCCGCCGCCGGATGGCGAGCGCCGTCAGAGCCGCGAGGAGCGGGCGCAGCTTGACGGGATGTGGGAGTGCATACTGTGCTTCTGCTGCACGACGAGTTGCCCGAGCTACTGGTGGAACGGCGACCGCTATCTCGGCCCGGCGACGCTGCTCGCCGCCTATCGCTGGATCGCCGACAGCCGCGACGACCACACCGGCGAGCGGCTCGACGCGCTTGAGGACCCGTTCAAGCTGTATCGCTGCCACACCATCATGAACTGCACCCAGAGCTGCCCCAAGGGGCTCAACCCGGCGAAGGCGATCGCCGAGATCAAGCAGCGGCTGGTCGACCGGCGCGGTTGATAGTCTGGGCCGATGTTTGCCGGCGACCTGTCATCCAGGCAGGGGGCCTCTGACCGGGGGCGGGCCTGGGCCGACAGCCTGCTCGTCGATCACGCCGTGTTCCGCGTGCTGTGGGACAACTGGGCCGAGGTCATTCCGGGCAAGCTGTATCGCTCAAACCACCCGACCCCGGCGCGTCTCGCCGCCGCCAAGCGCCGCTTCAGGTTGCGCACGCTGATCAACCTGCGCGGCCACCGCCAGTGCGGCTCGGATGCGCGGTCCCGCCTCGCCGCGGCGCGGCTCGGCCTCGCCCATGTCGACATGGCGTTCGAGAGCCGCGGCGCCCCGCATCGCGACCGCATCCTGCGCTTTCACGACATCTACCGCAGCCTCGACGCCCCCGCATTGATGCACTGCAAGTCGGGCGCCGACCGCGCCGGGCTTGCCGCCGGCCTCGCCGTGCTGTTCGAGGGCGGCAGCGCCGCCGCGGCGCTCGGCCAGCTCTCCTGGCGCTTCGGCCATTTCAGCCGCTCGCGCACCGGCGTGCTGGACGCCTTCTTCGTCCGCTACGCCGCCGAGGCGGAGGGCCGGCTGGCGTTCCTCGATTGGGTGCGCGACGAGTATGACGAAGTGGCGCTGAAGCGCGATTTTGTCGCTGGCGGGCTGAGCAGCTTTATTACCGATCGGGTGCTGCGGCGGGAGTAGAAGGAAGCGGTTCTTTTTTGAAAAAAGAACCAAAAAACTTTTGCTCTTTGGCGTCCCGTCGGACCCGCGACAGCAATAATCAAAAGCTTTTTGCTTCTTTTTCTCGAAAAAGAAGTCCTTGCTTACTTTGCCACCCGGCGCTCAATCGCCTCCCAGATGCCGCGCTCCAGATTGACCCCGTCAAAGCGGTCGATCTCCTGCAGTCCGGTCGGCGAGGTCACGTTGATCTCGGTGAGGTAGTCGCCGATCACGTCGATGCCGACGAAGATCATGCCTTGCTCGCGCAGTGTCGGGCCGATCGCGGCGCAGATCTCGTGGTCGCGCGCGGTGAGCCGGCTGCCCTCGGCGCGGCCGCCGACATGCATGTTGGAGCGCGCCTCGCCGGTCGCCGGCACGCGGTTGATGGCGCCGACCGGCTCACCGTCGATCAGGATGATGCGCTTGTCGCCGCGACGCACCGCCGGCTCGTAACGCTGGATCATCAGCGGCTCGCGCGAGCGGGCGAAATGCATTTCGAGCAGCGAGGCGAGGTTCTCGTCGTCCTCGCGAATGCGGAACACGCCGGCGCCGCCGTTGCCGAATAGCGGTTTCACGATGATGTCGCGGTGCTCGAGGCGGAAGCCGCGGATCGCCTCCAGGTCCCAGGTGATCAGCGTCGGCGGCATCAGCTCGGGAAACCGGGTGACCAGGATCTTTTCCGGCGCGTTGCGCACCGCCGCCGGGTCGTTCACCACCAGCGTGCGCGGGTGGATGTGCTCCAGCATGTGGGTCGCGGTGATATAGGCCATGTCGAAAGGCGGATCCTGGCGCATCAGCACCACGTCCATGGTCGCGAGATCGAGCGTTGCGGGTTCGCCCGCGCGCCAATGCGCGCCGCGCCTGCGCTCGACGCTGACCGGGCGGGCGCGCGCCGTCAGCCGCTCGACGCGCGCGCCAGGGCGCAACGTCGCGTCCGGGCTCGGCTTGCCCTGGCTGAGTGCGAGGTGGCGAACCTCGTAGTGCCACAGCGTGTGGCCACGCGATTGCGCTTCCAGCATCAGGGCGAAGGTGGAGTCGCCGTCGATGTCGACGCTCTCGATCGGATCCATCTGGACGGCGATTTTCAACGGTGTCGGCATGGGCTGCCTCCTTGAAGCCGCGGAAACATCCTACGCTGCGCGCCGAACGCACGTCGATTCTCACGGGGGAGCCCTGATGCCGCTCGACATGACGGGACGCGCAGGAGGCTGGACGATCGGGCGGCACGAGGTGCGCGCCGCCGACTGTCTCGACGGGCTCGCGAGCCTGCCCGACGCCTCGGTCGACGCCGTCGTCACCTCGCCGCCTTACAATATCGGGCTCGCCTATCGCAGCTACGACGACCGCAAGCCGCGCGACGCCTACCTCGCCTGGCTCGCCCGCGTCAGCCGCGAGTTGCGGCGCGTGCTCAAGCCGGCCGGAGCGCTGTTCCTCAACATCGGCAGCACCAATACCGACCCGTGGCTCGCGCAGGACGCCGCCGGCGCGTTCCGGGCCGATTTCGTGCTGCAGAACCACGTGAGCTGGGTGAAGTCGCTATCGATCGGCGACGACACGTTGGGGCACTTCAAGCCGATCAACAGCCGGCGCTTCCTCAACCAGAACCACGAATCGGTGTTCCACTTCACGCCTGCCGGCAGCACGCCGATCGACCGGCTCGCGATCGGCGTGCCGTTCAAGGACAAGTCGAACATCGCGCGCTGGGGCCACGCGCTTGACCGGCGCTGCGCCGGCAACGTCTGGTTCATTCCTTACAAGACGGTGCGCTCGAAGGCGCAGAAATTCGACCATCCGGCCGGCTTCCCGGTTGCCTTGCCGATGCGCTGCCTGCAACTGCACGGCGGCGCCGACCTCGTCGTGCTCGACCCGTTCGCCGGCACCGGGACGACGCTGGTGGCGGCGCACCGGCTCGGACATCGCGGCATCGGCCTCGAGCTTGATCCGCACTACGCCGAGACCGCGGCGGCGCGACTCGCCGCCGAGATGGCGGATGCCCCAAGTGCCGACACGCCTTCAGGCTGAGCGTATCCGCGCCGCGCTCAGCTCAGCCCGGCCCGGCGCATTTGCTGGTTGGTGTCCTCGGCCAGCTTGTCGAGCCCGTCGTTCACCGGGATCCGCCCTGCGACCATCTCCTGCAGCGCCGCCGCCCATTCTGTCGTCACGCTGAAGAACAGCGGCTGCGGCGTGAAGTAGATCTTCGCGTCCGGCTCGGTCGCCGCGTAGGTCTTGCGAAAATCCGGGAAACCCTGATCGAGCTTGGAGGTGAACTCCTCGTCCTGCCAGATGCTCATCCGCACCGGATCGATCTGCTCGTGGCCGCGGGCGCCGAACAGCAGGTGGTCGGTCCCGGTCGCCCATTGCAGGAACATCCAGGCGGCGTCCTTCTGACGCGAGAACTGCGACATCGCGAGCGACCAGATCCAGACGTTCGACGTCGGGCCCGAGGCGTGGGGATCGGGCGTGAGCGGCGCGTAGCCGAGCTCGCCCCTCATCCTGGTGTCGCCGCTATTGGCGAAATAGCCGATGGTGTCGGCGTCGTAGATCATGGCGGAGGCGCCGGCGCCGAGGTCGGCGCTGACCTGATACCATGTGTAGTCGGCCCAGTTCTTCGGGCCGCCCTGCTGCACCATCTTCACGAACAGCGCGGTATAGGCTTTCGCCGCCTTCGAGTTCACGACCGAGATCAGGCGGCCGTCGCTGACCTCGAAGTCCCTCGCCCCGTAATTCGCGTAACCGGACAGGAAGCCTGGATGGATCGTCGCCCAGGAGCGGCTGCCGCGTGTGCCGACGCCGTAGATGCCGCCTCCGGCGTCCCGGCTGATCCTGGCGCCGGTCTCGATCAGCTGCTCCATATGGGCGGGCGGCTGCAGCTTCATGCGGTCGAACAGCCGCTTGTTGTAGGTGATGACGTTGACCTCGAACCCCCATGGCAGCGCCCACTGCCTGGCGCCCGGGCCGCCCGGCGCGTCGCCCGGCTTGCCTGACCACGACGTCGAGGCGCGCAGGTTCGCGATCACGTCCTCCCAGTCGTAGCTCGGGTGGGTCCTCGAGGCGTCCCTGACGTATTCGTTGAGGTCGACCAGCCAGCCGGCCGGGCCGTATTGCCAGGTCTGGTAGGCGCCCGTCATCAGAACGTCATACGCGTTCGAGCGTGACGACAGCGCCGCCGTCACCTTGTCGAAATACACGTCCTCGGGAAACACGTCGTAGCTGACCGCAATGCCGGTAAGCCGCCTGAAGGCGTCGAGGTCGGCGACCATCGCGTCGGCGTAAGGATGCTTGTTGAGCAGCAGCTTGAGCGAGGCGCCCTTGTAGGCCCGCCAGTCGAAATCCGCCGCGAGCGCCTGGCTCGCGGCGGCGTTGACCATCCTGCCGGCGAGCCCGGCGCCGATGCCGAGCAAGGCGAGACGACGCGCCAGCTCGCGCCGGCCGATGCGGCGGTTGATGAAGCTGTCGATCAGATCCGTCGATTTCTCGGTCACGTCGCCCTCCTCGCTCCTATTACAACCGGAGGGCGATGCGGGTCGATCGGTATTCTTATCTTGAGTCTAGCCGCGCCCGACAAACGGCATCTTCGTCGCCATCACCGTCAGGCTCTGCACGTTCGCATCGAGCGGCAGCGAGGCCATGAACAGCACAGTGCGCGCGACGTCCTCGGCGCGCATCACCGGCTCGCTGGCGGTCTGGCCGTTCGCCTGCTTCACGCCTTGCGCCATGCCGGAGGTCATGGCGGTACTCGCGTTGCCGATGTCGATCTGGCCGCAGGCGATGTCGTGCTCGCGGCCGTCGAGCGAGAGGGATTTGGTAAGCCCGGTCACCGCATGCTTGGTGGTGGTGTAGGCGATCGAGGCCGGCCGCGGCGCATGCGCCGAAATCGACCCGTTGTTGATGATCCGCCCGCCCTTCGGCGATTGCCGGCGCATCATCCGGAACGCGCCCTGAGCGCATAAAAAGGCGCCGGTGATGTTGACCGCGACCACGCTCGACCACTGCTCGTAGCTCAGCGCGTCCGGCGCGCCGGGAGCGCTCGCGCCGGCATTGTTGAACAGCAGGTCGAGCCGACCGAAGCGCGCGGCGATGGCGGCGAACAGCGCGTCGACCGAGGCCGGATCGGCGACGTCCGTCACCTGCACCAGCGCGCGTGCGGCGGCGGCAGTGCCGCCGGCGGCGAGCGTCGCGTCCAGCGTCTCGCGGCGGCGCCCGGCGAGCACGACGGACCAGCCCTCGGCGAGCAACGCTTCGGTCACCGCGCGCCCGATGCCGCTGCCCGCCCCGGTTACCAGCGCGACCGATGGCGGG
>CAXTSD010000076.1:0-8989 GCA_964246775.1 uncultured Acetobacteraceae bacterium
CACGTCACCGCCGTGCCCACCGCCCATCGCCCGGGGCCCGGGCCGGCACCGCCCGCCCACGCCCACCCGGCGCCCAACCCAGGGCTCCATCCAGGTCGCGCCGAGCCCGCCGCCAAGCCGGCGCTGCTGGCCGAGACGCGCGCCATCGTCGCCGTCGCCTCCGGCAAGGGCGGCGTCGGCAAATCCACCACCGCCGTCAACCTCGCCGTCTGCCTCGCCCGCCAGGGTCTCAGCGTCGGTCTGCTCGATGCCGACATCTACGGCCCGAGCCTGCCGCGGATGCTCGGGCTCAACGCGCGCCCGGAACTGCGCGGCAAGCGGATGCTGCCGCTTGACGCCTGGGGGCTCAGCGCGATGTCGATCGGCTTTCTCGTCGAGGAACAGACGGCGATGATCTGGCGCGGCCCGATGGTGATGAGCGCGCTCGAGCAGATGCTCGGCCAGGTCGAGTGGGGGCCGCTCGACATCATGGTGATCGACATGCCGCCCGGCACCGGCGACGCCCAGCTCACCCTGTCGCAGCGCCTGCCGCTGACCGGCGCGGTGATCGTCTCCACCCCGCAGGACATCGCGCTGATCGACGCCCGGCGCGGTGTCGCGATGTTCGAGAAGACCCGCGTCCCCGTGCTCGGCCTGGTCGAGAACATGAGCTTCTTCGCCTGCCCGCATTGCGGCGAGCGCACCGAGATTTTTGGCCACGGCGGCGCCCGCGACGAGGCCCGCCGCCAGGGCGTGGAGTTTTTGGGCGAGGTGCCGCTGCTGCTCGACATCCGCACCCACTCGGACGCCGGCACCCCGGTCGCCCTCGCCGACCCGGACGGCGTCGCGGGACAAGCCTACGCGGCGCTGGCGGCAAGGGTGTGGGAGAAAGCCGAGGCGCGGCTGCGCGAGCTGGCGAGCTCGGCGCCGCGGATCGTGGTGGAGTGAGACAGGCCCGCCGGCTCACTTCGGCACTCCCGCCGGCAGACCGGAATAGGCGGTAGCGGCAGTGGCAGCCCGGCTGATCTCAGAGGTTTATCGACCTGGTCCAGCAGACGACATCGATGGCGGTCGTCGTATATCTGCGCAATGGTGATAGGGATATTCTCGATAGCAACGCTCGCGTTCGTCGGCAATAAGCTCGTCCATGCTTTCGGTGTGAGGCAGCCCATGAACGACACCAGGGATGCAGTAAGCGTCCTTTTCATCAAGTCGGGCGGCAAGCTCAACAACCCACTCGGTATTCAGATGAACACCGCCGTAGTGATCCGGATCATTCGCTGCGATGCGCGCCAGCAAAGCACAATACACCGGTATCCGTCCAGGATGTTTGGGTGGCAAGGCATTTAGTACGCGATTGTATCCCTTCAGATCGTGCAAGTAAGAGGCATATCCTCCGAGGCGTGCCATAGTGTTAGGAAAGCTTCGCTTTTCGAGAACATCATAAGCTTGCGACAAATCTTGCGCAGCCAGGCAGTCGTCGCCCTTGCAGGGCGCGTCCAAAACACTTTGTTCAGCATCGGTGTTCCAGCCTGGGTCAAGGACAGCTACAGGGACTTTGGTCAAAGTCGTGTCAGAATCAGCGACCACCGGCGTTGCAAAAGCCATCATTGCTGCAACGACCCAGATCCTAAACTTGTTTGGCATCGCCCGGAGCCTAAATAGCTATCGTATTTTATTTACCAGGACTGTTTCGAAACGCTGTAATTGCTGCCGGTGCCGACGGGTCAGTCTCGATGTCAAAATGGATACCAGCGTAGTCGGTCATGTTGACGGTCGCAAATTTTAGTCCATAGAGGTTTACTCGAAGTAGCTTGCTCGTAACCCAGGCGATTCGAGGCGTCTCATCTTTATTTCCTCCGGTGTCCACCACTAGAACTCTTACTTTTGTCGACGGGTTATTCAATGCTCTCAGCGTGACATCTGCGGTGACGTCGCTGACGAAGCCTTCCTCATCCGTTTCTGTCACGGTAGCCCGCCAAAGATGATCGGGCGATATCGCCTCAGCTAAAGGCACCGTGGTAGTGGTTACACCAAACTCACTTTCAACCCAAAAGTAGATACCGAACATAGCACCCAGGAAGCTGAGTGTCAAAGTAGATCTAATACGAAACTTCCTCTCCGAGATAAATGGAAACTGCGCGCACAAGACATCGAATAGAGGTCTTTTTGTCATTTTGATTTATCATGTGTTTCTCAACAAGGTCGTACCCCGTTTTAGTGTTTTGTACATTCCTGTCAGGCAGGTAAGTATTCTGAAGCTTAGGTAAACCTCTACTGAGTTGCTCATTTGCGTCAGAACGGGAGATCGTCATCATCACCGTTAAAGCTCGGGGGCTCCCAAGCAGGAGCAAGTAACATTTTCGGCGGCGGCGTCAAACGATCTTTGGCAGCGTTCTCGGTTTCCTTATCCGCGCCGATAAGCTTTAATATCGCCGTCACAGCTTCATGACCATCAGCAGCGATCGTGGTCGCGTTACTTAGGCCAGTCAGTGAAGACGAAACAAGCACCAAAGCAGCCATTACCACACTGAATCTGACGCGTGACGCGCTTAGCTCAGTTACGAAATGATCGAGCCGCTTATTCAACGACGTCTTGCGATCATCGTTCAGCGGGCTATTGCCGATGATTGCGCGAATATGGGTAATGTGAAACTCGATTTTAGTACGGGTGTTCGGTAGAAGTAGCACGGAAAAGCCATCTGATCCGCGACGTGACTTTGCTCGTATCCGTGCCACTTGTCCTTGAACTCTAAAATAGAAATCTCTGAATGCATTCAAAAAGTCGGCAGACGAAAATTCGGCAGACAAATGGTACGTGGGGACAGCCAAGTCCGTAATCCCGCAATCGTCGCCCACTGCCGACACTAAAGTCATGTATTGTTGCTTGATATAAAATTCTTCTCCTTTTACATCCTTGTTGAGAACCCTACTCATATTGGTTCGACATATTTCTTCAAACTGAAGAAAACATTGCTCATTATCTTGTGGCAAGGTCTCGTACTCAGCATTAGAGATTAGTTCGAAGTTCATGTCTGCAGGCCCCATGATGTCATCCGAACAGCGCTACTCCGTTACAGTCGGTCCGGCACTCAAGTTGAGAACCTCACAAAACTCCGCCCACTCCCGCGCCGACAGCCCGCTGCCCTTTTGCTCCACCACCTCGCCCGCCAGCCGCCGGCGCAGCACCGCGACCATCTGCGTCGACAGGGTCACCGCCCCGAGCCGGTAGTCGGCGAACGCCTGATACGTCGCCGGCACCCAGGCGCGCACCGTCTCGCTCATCGCCTCCGCATACACCCGGATCTCGTATTGCGCGTGCCGGTCCGCCCGCAGCGCCAGGAAATTGAGCAGGTTGTGCAGGTCGGTCTTCCAATACCACTGCGTGTAGGTGTTGAGGGTCAGGTTGATCCGCGCCAGCTCGCGCGCCAGCCCCTGCCGGCCGGGGTCGCGCGCCCCGCCGTCCGGCATCTCGTTCAGCATGTCGAGATAGTGGTCGTGGGTGCGCGACGCGTCGGCGCGCAGGATGTCGAGCACGTCCGCCGCCTCCGCCCCGGCGAGCGTCGCGCCCCGCCCCTGCCGGTTGTCGCTCGATTGCGCGGCGAGCTGCGCCGGCTCCGGGATGTAGAACTCGCGGTCGAGTATGGAGTAGCGCGCCGAGTATTCGTTCACGCTCGCCATCCGGTGCCTGATCCACTGGCGCGCCACGAAAATCGGCAGTTTGACGTGGTATTTGATCTCGCACATCTCGAACGGCGTGGAGTGCCTATGGCGCATCAGGTAGCGGATCAGCCCGGCGTCCTCGGAGACCCGGCGCGTCCCGCGCCCGTAGGAGACCCGCGCCGCCTGCACCACCGCGGTGTCGTCGCCCATGTAGTCGACCACGCGAACAAAACCGTGGTCGAGCACCGGCATCGCGTTGAACAGCATCGCCTCCAGCGCCGGCGCCACCGGCCGGCGCGTGGCGCCGCTCGCCTCGCGTTGCGCGTCGATCTCGGCGAGCTGGTCAGGGGTCAGGGTCATGACCACCCCCTAGCATCGGCGGCACGTCTGCACTACATCACATAGGCTGGCTTGCCGGCTATGGTGATAAACGGTGCGTGGAATAATCGTTGTGGACCCGGGGGCAGTGCCCGGCGCCTCCACCATCCTCCGAAGGGTGGCGCAAGGGGGTGAAACAGGCTCGACACGCGTGGTAAAGACCCACCTTTTGCCCGGCATGATACCGCCGTTATCGGGTCAAACTCTAAGTGCGAACGATAATTCCGCACTCGCAGTCGCGGCGTAAGCTTCGATAGACGCGGTTCGGGGGGGCACCGGGCAACAGAAGCCCCCTCATATTCTGGCGGGCTGATCGATGCCAACACGCGGAAGCGCGCGTTGGCATCAGACCGCTGTCCGAACCGCTCGCCTCCCGCACTTCCGCAGGCCACCCTTCAGGGGCTATGGGAAGGCAGCAGCCAGGATCGCACATGCAAGACGACGGGGACGGACCGCCAGAAGGCGAGGCAGACGTCGGGCCGAAGAGCCTGCTGCCCTATGACGCCTGGATGGAGGACGCGATGCGGCAGGTGGTCGTGCGCGCCCTCGCCTACGCCGCGCGCGAAGGCCTGCCCGGCGGCCACCACTTCTATCTCACCTTCCGCACCGACCATCCCGGCACCGCGATACCAAAGCGCGTGCTGGCCCAGTATCCCTCGGAGATGACGATCGTCCTGCAGCACCAGTTCTGGGATTTGAAGGTGGACGACGCGGAGCGCGTGGTCAGCGTCGGGCTGTCGTTCGGCGGCGTGCCGAGCCAGTTGTCGATCCCGTTCGACGCGATCTCCGCCTTTGCCGACCCGGAGGTGCAGTACGGCCTGCGCTTCAGCCCGGTCGCCCAAAGCCCGGCGAGCCCGGCGGGCGCGCCCGAGGCGCAAGCCACGCCGCCGGCCGCCCCTGTCGCCGCCCTCGCTCCGCCGGAGTTGCCGAAGCAGGCCGCCGCCGACGCCGCCGAGGATGCGCAAGTCGTCAGCCTCGACGCCTTCCGCCGCCGCCCGAAGGAGTGAGACCCACCCGATGCGATTTACTATCGACCGGCTCGATCACCTGGTCATCACCACGCGCGACGTCGAGATCACCGCCGCCTGGTACCAGCGGGTGCTCGGCATGGAGCGCGACGAGTTCGGGCCGGACCGGCGGACGACGCTGAAATTCGGCGGCCAGAATATCAATCTGCGCCCCGAGGAGGCGGTCGATTGGCTGACCGGAAGGTCGGCCGAGGTCGGCGGCAACGACCTGTGCTTCGTAACCGCGGTCGGGCCAGAGGACGTGGTCGCGCACCTGCACGGCTGCGGCGTCGCGATCGAACTCGGCCCGGTGGCCGCGCACGGCGCGTTGGGGCCGATCACCTCGGTCCACTGCCGCGATCCGGACGGCAACCTGGTCGAGATCGCCTCCTACCTGTCGCGCTGAACGAGCGGGACTTGTGCGCGACCGACGCGGCGCCGCCGCTGCTCGCCTCCTCGTTCGATTTCAGCCTGCCCGAGCGGTTGATCGCCCAGCTTCCGGCGCGGCCGCGCGACACCGCGCGGCTGCTCTGTGTCGATCGCGGCCTCGCCGACCGTCGGGTTGCCGACCTGCCGTCGCTGCTGCGTCCCGGCGACCTGCTGGTCGCCAACGACACGCGGGTGATCCCGGCGCGGATCGCCATGCGCCGGGTTGATCGCGGCGGCGCGGCGCGGATCGGCGTGACGCTCGACCGCCCGCTCGCCGACGGCGACTGGCACGCGCTCGCCCGCAACACCCGCCGCCTGCAGCCGGGCGCCACGCTGCAAGCCGAGCGCGGCGACCTCTCGGCGAGCGTGCTGCGCATCGAGCAGGACGGCGGCGTCGTGCTGCGCTTCGCCGAGCAGGGTGCGGCGTTCGCGGCGGGGCTGCGGCAGCGCGGCGCCCTCGCTCGGCCGGCCGACCTCGCCCGCCCGGACGGACCCTCGGCCGTGGACGCGGCGGACTACCAGACCGTGTTCGCGCGGCACGAGGGCGCGGTCGCGGCGCCGACGGCCGGGCTGCACTTCACCCCGGCGCTGCTCGACGCGCTCACCCGGCACGGTGTCGGCCGGACGACGGTGACGCTGCATGTCGGCGCCGGCACCTTCCTGCCGATGCGTGGCGACCGCGTCGACGAGCACCGCATCCATGCCGAGCGCGGCGTCGTCACCGCGGCGGCGGCGGCGGCAATCGCGCAAGCGCGCGCCGACGGCGGCAGGATCGTCGCGGTCGGGACGACGACGCTGCGGCTGCTCGAGACCGCGGTGGACGCGGCGGGCGTGGCGCGCCCGTTCGACGGCGAGACCGACCTGTTCCTGCTGCCTGGCCACGATTTCCGCGCAGCCGACCTGCTGATGACGAACTTCCACCTGCCGCGCTCGACCCTGTTCATGCTGGTCTGCGCGTTTGCCGGGGAGGCGCGGATGCGCAGCGCCTACGCGCACGCGATTGGCAGCGGCTACCGGTTCTACTCCTACGGCGACGCCAGCCTGCTTGCGCGCGCCAGCCTGCTTACGCACGCATGAGCGGCTTCGCCTTCTGCGCCGAGGCGACCGACGGTGCGGCCCGCGCCGGCCGGCTCGAGACCGCGCATGGAGCGCTGCAGACGCCGGTGTTCATCCCGGTCGGCACCGCCGGCACGGTCAAGGCGATGACCGCCGACGCCGTGCGCGCGACCGGTGCCTCGATCGTGCTCGCCAACACCTACCACATGATGCTGCGCCCGGGTGCTGCGCGCGTGCAGCGTCTCGGCGGGCTGCACCGGATGATGGACTGGCCGGGCCCGATCCTGACCGATAGCGGCGGCTACCAGGTGATGTCGCTCGCCGCGATGCGGGCGATGAGCGAGGACGGCGTCACCTTCCGCTCGCATCTCGACGGATCGCGCCACCACCTGACGCCGGAACGCTCGATCGAAATCCAGCACGAGCTCGACAGCACGATCAGCATGGTGCTCGACGAGTGCACGCCCCACCCGGCGGCCGAGGACCAGGCGCAAGCCAGCATGGAGCTGTCGATGCGCTGGGCGCGGCGCTCGCGCGACGCCTTCGCCCTGCGCGACGGCTACGCGCTGTTCGGCATCGTGCAGGGCAGCGTCTACGCCGGCCAGCGCGAGGCGTCGGCGCGGGCGCTCACCGCGATCGGCTTTGACGGCTACGCGATCGGCGGCCTGGCCGTCGGCGAGGGCCAGGCGATGATGTATGCGATGATCGAGGCGACGGTGCCGTTCCTGCCGCCTGGCCAGCCGCGCTACCTGATGGGCGTCGGCACGCCGGACGACCTGGTTGGCGCGGTGCTGCGCGGGGTCGACATGTTCGACTGCGTGATGCCGACGCGCGCCGGGCGCACCGGGCGGGCGTTCACCTCGACCGGCGTGCTCAACATGCGCAACGCCTGCCACGCCGACAGCCTGGCGCCGATCGACCCGGCCTGCGACTGCCCGGCCTGCGCGCGGCACGGGCGCGGCTACGTCCACCACTTGTTCAAGGCCGGCGAGATGCTCGGCCCGATGCTGCTGTCCTGGCACAACGTCGCCTATTATCAGTCGCTGATGCGCGGCCTGCGCAGCGCGATCCTCGCCGGCAGGCTCGGGCAGCACGCGGCGTCGCTGCGCGACGGCTGGCAGAGGCGGGAGGCGGCATGAGCGACGCGTATCAAGGGCTGACGCAGCTTGGCCAAGCGGCACCGGCGCCGGGGGATCCAGACAGCGCGGTGCTGGAGCGCGTGCCGGCGCCCGCACCGGGCAGCCACTACGTCGTGCGCTTCACCGCGCCCGAGTTCACCTCGCTCTGCCCGATCACCGGCCAGCCGGATTTCGCACACATCGTCATCGACTACATTCCGGGCGACTGGCTGGTCGAGAGCAAGTCGCTCAAGCTGTTCCTGACCAGTTTTCGCAACCACGGCGCCTTCCACGAGGCCTGCACGATGCAGATCGCCAGCCGCCTCATCGAGCGCCTCGCACCGATCTGGCTGCGCATCGGCAGCTACTGGTATCCGCGCGGCGGCATGCCGATCGACGTGTTCTGGCAGAGCGGCGCCCCACCGGAGCAGGCGTGGATCCCCGGCCAGGACGTTGCGGCGTATCGCGGGCGCGGCTGAGGCGCGGCGCAACCGCATTGCGTGCGCGCCGCCTGTTCAACCGGCCGCCAACTCTTGACCGCCCGCTATGCGGAGCCCCATATCACTCGTTCATCTCAGGGATCGCACCTGCGCAGCCAGGGCCGGCCAGCCCGGCTCGCCCGCGTGCGGCCGGACGATCCGGCAAGGATTGACGCCATGACCCTTCCCCTCATGCCGAAGGCCACCGCCGTGTGGCTGATCGACAAGACCGCGCTGACCTTCACCCAGATCGCCGAGTTCTGCGGCATGCACCCGCTTGAAGTGCAGGCGATCGCGGACGGCGAGGTGGCGCAAGGCATCGTCGGCTATGACCCGGTCGCCAACGGTCAGGTTTCGGCCGAGGAGATACGCCGCTGCGAGGCTGACGGCGAGGGCCGCCTCAAGCTGATGGCGACGGCGCAATTGATGCCGAAGAAGCAGCGCGGCGCCCGCTACACGCCTGTCGCCAAGCGCAATGACCGGCCGGACGCCATCGCCTACGTGCTGCGTTCCTACCCGCAGCTCTCCGAGGCGCAGGTGATCAAGCTGCTCGGCACCACCAAGGACACCATCCAGAAGGTGCGCGACCGCCAGCATTGGAACAGCGCGAACATCAAGCCGCGCGACCCCGTCATCCTCGGCCTGTGCAGCCAGACCGACCTCAACGCCGCCGTCGCCGCCGCCAACGACCGGCTGGTGCGCGAGGGTCGGGCGGTGCCGCCGCCGCCGCCGCCCGAGACCGAGGAAGCCGCCTGATGCGGCAGCGCTGACGACAGCCGCGTGGTCGCCGGCGGCTACTCCGCCGCGCCCGGGTGTCGGACCCGCACCCTCTACTCCATGAGGCGCCGCGTATAGCGCATCAACCCGGCCCACGCCCCCC